>JBMOMS010000134.1:5869-9710 GCA_049324895.1 Chloroflexota bacterium | reverse complement strand
CGTCATGCTGCCTGCGCGTTTGCTGGCCTGGTATCCCAAAGCCGCCATTGGCTCGGGCGTGCTCGAAGCGCTGGTGGCCCACGACGAACCCGGCATGGATCGCCGCATGTTGCAATTGGTGCGCATGGCGGCCTCGCACGCGGCGGCCTGTCCGTTTTGCATCGACATGAACTCGTATGAGCATCGCCAGCACGGCATCACCGATGAGGAGGCCGAAGCTGTCAGGGGTGGGGCGGCCCTCGAAACGGTGCCCAGCCTCGGCGTCCGCGAACGGTTGGCCATCCAGTATGCGCGGCTCATCTCCCAGACGCCGCTCAAGTTCCAGCCCGAGATCGTCGCCCAGGTGCGGGCCGAATTCAACGAGCGCGAATTCGTGATCCTGGCCTCCACGGCGGCGCAGGTCAATTACTGGGCGCGGCTGATCCAGGCGCTGGGCATTCCGCCCGCGGGGTTTGGCGACGAATGACGGCCTTGATCTTCAACAAGCCCTACGGCGTGCTTTCGCAATTCACCGACGAGGGCACGGGGCATCCCACGCTCAAGGATTTCATCCCCGTGCCGAACGTGTATGCGGCCGGACGCCTCGACCGTGACAGCGAGGGCCTGCTGCTGCTGACCGATGACGGCGGGTTGATCAAGCGCCTGACCGATCCGCAGCATCACGTGGAGAAGACCTATTGGGCGCTGGTGGAGGGCAACCCGACGCCCGAGGCGCTGGCGCGGCTCGAAAGCGGAATCCAGCTCAAGGATTATTTCACCCGTCCCGCCAAAGCCCGCCTGGTCCCGGACCCGGGCCTGCCTCCGCGCCCCAAGCCGCTGACGCCGCACGGGCCGACCTGCTGGCTGGAGATCAAATTGCGCGAGGGCAGGAAGCGCCAGGTGCGCCACATGACCGCCGCGGTGGGCCTCTTCACCCTGCGCCTGGTGCGCGCGGCCATCGGCCCTTTGACCCTGGGCGGCCTGCAAGTGGGGGAGTGGCGAGAATTAACGTCTGCTGAGATTCGAAACCTGCGTCTGTAGCACGGTTATAATCCTTTGCAATGACCCGCAAACCGATTTTCCTGCTTGCGTTTGCCTTCCTGCTGGCCCTGGCAATCAGTCTGTGGCCGCGCGAGGGACAAGCTTCGCCTGCCGACAAACCCGTCATTCAAAATGGATACGATCTGCTGGCGGCAGTCAACTCGCTGCGCGCCTCCAACGGGCTGCCGGCTTATTCGGCCAATGCCATTTTGATGCAGATTGCGCAGGCCCACGCCGATTACCTGGCCGCGACGGGCGGGGCGTATGGTCACGTTGGGCCGGGCGGCACCTCGCCCCGTGACCGCGCTGCGGCGGCGGGCTATCCGCTGGGTAGTTTTTTTTCGGAGAACTGGCAGAGCGGATTCAATATGTCGCCTTCAGGGGCGGTTGCCGCCTGGCAGGGGGATGCAGCCCACTTGAACACCATGCTTTCGGCCAATCTGATCGAGGCGGGCGGGGGCGTGAGCAATGCGGGCGGGACGATGTACTACGTGCTGGATGCGGGCGCGCCGTCCAATTACACTGGCGCTCCCACGGTGACCCCGGGCGGTCCGACCGTGACGCCTGTGACGCCCGGCACGCCGATCGTCTCGCAGTTCATGGTGCCCGTCACCGTCAACACCCCGGATGCGAACGGCCTGGTCTACCATGAGGTGGCCTACGGCCAGTCCCTGTGGAGCATTGCCATTGCGTACAACACCAAGATCGAATCGATCAAACAATTGAACAATCTCGGCGACATTGATATCTACGTTGGGCAGAAATTGCTGGTCATGCGGGGCGCCACTCCCGCGCCGTCGATCACGCCCAGCCTGCCAGCCTCCCCAATTTCCGTGGCTTCCGCGACCGCCCTCCCCGCAAGCATGACGCCGTTCCTTTCGACTGCCGCACCGAACACCGTCACCCCGACAAAAACGGCTGCGCCTTCCGCCCTGAGCGGAGGCCGTTTCAATGTGACCGCCCTGGCCATCATCCTGGGCGCCCTGGCCTTTGCCGCGCTGGGCACCTGGCTGGGCACGCGCAAGGCAGTCTGACCCTCAGCGACTTTACGGATCCTTTATGAGCCTCCTTAGACTTACCCGTCCCCTGTACCTGGCCTTTGCCGCGTTGACCTACATCCTCGGCGTCAGCCTGGCCGACTACCTGGCTTTTCCTTTCCGCGCCGCCGTCTTCTGGCTGGGACTGTTCGGCGCGCTGCTGGCGCAGGCGGTCCTGTCCCTGCTGGCGGAGGTCTTCCGCCCGGCCGCCGATCCGCTCCTGCCTGAAGAAACCCCCGCCCGGCGCAAGTCCCTGCGCGATGCGATGTTGTACGTTTCCTTCGGCGCGCTGGCGGCGCTGGCTGTGATCGGTTTTGTGCTGTACACCCAGGGATTTATGTCGCCGCAGGCGCTGCTGTTCGCGGGTTTGTCGCTGGCGCTGCTCCTGTCGTATGGGGTGCCGCCCATGCGCCTGCTCTCGCGCGGATTTGGCGAAGCGGCCCTGGCCATCCATCTGGGCTATGCGCTGCCCTCGCTGGGATTTCTCCTGCAGGCCGGCGAGTATCACCGCCTGCTGGGGCTGGTCACCTTTCCGCTGACCGCCCTGGGCCTGGCCTGCCTGGTAGCCCTGAGCTTCGCCTCCTTTGCGCAGGACCGAAAGTATGACCGTCGCAGCCTGCTGGTCTCCATCGGTTGGGAACGGGCCGTGCCGCTGCATCACATCCTCGTCGCTGCCACCTACCTGATTTTCCTGTCCGCCCTGCAGCTCGGTTTTTCCCTGGATTTGCTGTGGCCTGCCTTCCTGACCCTGCCCTTTGCCCTCCTGCAAATCCTGCTGCTGCGCAACATCGCCGCGGGCGGCAAGCCCGCTTGGACGCTGCTGAACGTCACGGCGGTTGCCGTCTATGGCCTGACCGCCTATTTCCTGGTGTGGACTTTCTGGCTGCGGTGACGCGCCTGAGTTTTTGAATTCCCCACCGACAGCCTGGTTTCGTTGCCATTATCCCCACTGATGTCCGCAATGGCGGCAGGTGTACTTATGCCTGGGGCTGGCGTCTGGCCCCTGGCGTTTCCTGCGCCATTGTTCGAGCAGGCCTTCGAACCAGATCCAGTAAAACATGAGGAAGCCTGCTATGAATCCGCCCGCGACGAAGACCTGGAAGAGCGGCTGGCGGGCAAGGGGCTGCATCCATTCAAAGGGACCGGGGCCATTTTTGCCCGAAAACTCGGAGGTCATGGCCATCAGGCCGAGGAGCACGCTCAAGGTCACATAAGCCAGCAGGCCGATAATGAAAAGAATCTTGAGAAATTCCCCGAAGTTCCTGGCGCGCAGGGAGACGGTGCTTTCCCCGCAGGCGGGACAGGTGGGCGGTCGGTAGGGTTGCGGTAGTTTGAACATGGCGCGGCCTCAGGGGATATTCTGGTTCTATCCTTTCATTTTCCTTTGAGTGCGTTCAAACCGAGCATACAGGAAAAGAACATTTGCGGCAAGAGTTTTGCCATTATATAATACCCACGGTCACAAATTGCGCTTTCCCCTCTCTAAAAAAGCGCAATTTGTGACCGAGTGCGGTATAAAATCGGCCTGCGCCAATGAGGCGTTCATTTGACCCGTTTTGCGCAAAGCCAGTTCACCCTCCACTTCATCCAGTATAATTACTTCCCCTTTTCAATTCCCCGAGGAAACCTGAGATGTCCTTCCACAACAAGATCGATGAATGGATCAAGGAAGCCGAGGCTCGTCCCGAGTCGGCGCTGACGATTGTGAAGCTGGTCGCCAACCGGCTGCGCGAGTTGAGCGAGCGCAACGAGGACCTGCTGGCGGAGAATATCGCTTTGGAGAA
>JBMOMS010000134.1:3702-5769 GCA_049324895.1 Chloroflexota bacterium | reverse complement strand
AATGGATCAAGGAAGCCGAGGCTCGTCCCGAGTCGGCGCTGACGATTGTGAAGCTGGTCGCCAACCGGCTGCGCGAGTTGAGCGAGCGCAACGAGGACCTGCTGGCGGAGAATATCGCTTTGGAGAATGGCACGCGCGTCGAGGAGTATCAGAAGCGCATCGTCCACCTGGAATATCAACTGGACCTGCTCAAGCGGCGCATCGGCGCGGACGGGGAGGATATGCGGGTCGAAGCGTCCGCCAAATCGATGGAAGCTGCGACGACCAGCCTGCTGGTCTACAACGCGCGCGGGAAGATCTTCCGCGTGGAGTTGGCCGATGGAATGACGGAGCCTGGCCAGATCCAAAACGGGCTGTCTGCAGAGTTGGAGCCGCCGCGCCTGCTGGCCGTGCCTTCGAACGGCGAGCTGTTGTTGCTGTTCAGCTCGGGGCGGGTCAGCACTTATGCGGTGGGTGACCTGCCGCGGGTGGAGCCTGGCGCGTGGACCTGGGAGCAAGCCGCCCTGCCCGATGAGCCGCGCGCGGGCGAGACCCTGGCCTGTATCGCGCCCATCGCAGCCCTGCCGCTGTCCGAATTCTTTTTGCAGGTCAGCCGCCGTGGATACGTCAAGAAGACCATGACCTCGATGGTGCAGTCGATCCTGGCCAATCATTACCTGGGACGTGGCGCCATGCAAAAATCGGACCAGCCCTGCGACCTGCTGCTGACCCGCAAGCAGGACCAGCTGGCCTTCGTCACCTACGAGGGTCACCTGCTCGGCCTGGACGTGGACGACCTGTCCTACACCGTCGAGGGGCGTATCCGTCTCTCGGCCACCGACTATGTGGTCGGCTCCTTCCTGATCCGCCCGGACGAGTCGCTGTTGTGCGTGACCCAGGCGGGCAAGGTGATCCTGCGCGAGAGCGGGAGCATCGAGATCGCCCGGTCGCCGATGGTCAAAGGCCAGACGCTGATCCCGCCCGCGCGGCTGGGACAGGGTGTGCGTTTCATGGGCGCGATTGCGGCGCGCGCGGGGGATCGGGCCGCGGTGCTGGATGCCGGGGGGCGGATCCGACTCCACACAACGGAATCCATGCGCGGGGCGGGAGCGGTCGAAGCCGGGGGGCTGGTCCTGTCCATTGGGCGGATTCCCGCCGAGGGCGGCCGCTCATGAGTCTCCGAGTCGGCCTCGATTTCGGCACCTCCAACTCGGGCGTGGCGGTGTACGACGGCCAGCGCGTCAAACTGCTGCCGGTCGACCCCAAGAACGTGCTGCCCGAAGTCATCAAGACCGTGCTGTACATCACGCGCGATTACCGCTGCTATCTTGGGCAGGAGGCGGTCGAAGCCTATTACCGTGACAATGTCAACCGCCAGCGGCGTTACGTGAAGCAGTGGGCGGGCGAGATCGACGTGTACGGCGCGGACATGCACTACGTGCGCGACATCTACGTCTACGTGGACGAGCTGCAGCCCGGGCGGCTGCTACAATATCTCAAGACCGCCCTGCGCCGGGACGGTTACCCGGGCACGCGCATCTTCGAGCGATTTTTCAGCGTGGGCGACCTGGCCAGGACCTACCTGGCGCTGCTCAAACGCCGCGCCGAGGCGGTGCTGGGTGAGCCGATCCAGGCCGTGACGCTGGGACGCCCGGTTCATTTTTCGGAGTTGCCCGAGCGCGATCACAAGGCGCAGGAGACCCTGCGTCAGGCTGCGCTGGATGCAGGCTTCAAGGAAGTGGACTTCGAGTTGGAACCGATTGCCGCCGCGCTGGATTACGAGCAATCCATCAGCAAGCCGCAGAACGCGATCATCTTCGACTTCGGCGGCGGGACGCTCGACATCGCGGTCATGCGCCTGGGCGATCCGCGCAGGCGCGAGGTGTATGCCAGCGGCGGCGTGGACATCGCCGGCAGCGACTTCGACCGCACGATCATCGAGAAGCGCATGTTGCCGCAGTTCGGCCTGGGGCAGGTGAAGCACCATCCCGAGATCATGGAGATGATCCAGGCCGTGCCCGACTGGATGGCGCTGCCCGAGCTGGGCACGCCCGTCAACCGCAACATCCTCGACAAGGCCATCCAGGC
>JBMOMS010000134.1:0-3602 GCA_049324895.1 Chloroflexota bacterium | reverse complement strand
TCGGCCTGGGGCAGGTGAAGCACCATCCCGAGATCATGGAGATGATCCAGGCCGTGCCCGACTGGATGGCGCTGCCCGAGCTGGGCACGCCCGTCAACCGCAACATCCTCGACAAGGCCATCCAGGCCGGGGTCGCGCCCGCGCGTTTAAAGGCGCTGGAGAAGCTGATCTACAACGACCTGGCCTTCACCTTCTACAACCGCGTGGAGGCGGCCAAGATCGCCCTCTCGGATGCGGGCGCGACGGTGGTCAGCCTGGAGGACAAGGACATTGCCCTGTGGGAGTTGTACACGCGTCACCAGTTCGAGAACGATATTCAGCACTATGTGGCAGATGTGGAAAAGGTGCTGCTCGACACGCTGGCCCGCTCGGGCCTGGAGCCTGGCCAGATTGACGCCGTGGTCAAGACGGGCGGTTCATCGAATATCCCCTTGTTTACGCAGATGCTGGCGCGCCTGTTCGGCGCGGAGAAGGTCAAGGCCTCGAACGCCTTCAGCAGCGTGGTGGCGGGCCTGGCGATCAAGGCGGGGAGGTAAGGCCCCCATCACTTCGACAGGCTCGCCCCCATCCCGTCCTTCCCCCAAATCAAGAGCGGATTTGGGGGAAGGCGGGGGAAGGGGGTTATGGTAATTTGAAAGCCGTGACGAGGTAGGCGGCTTGCCCAGTATATTGGTAGAGCGGCATCTTGTAGGCCGGCGTGGTGCTGGGACTGGAAGTCCACGTGGCGCGGATTTCGCCCTCGCGCAGCACCCCCGCAGTGTAACGGAGGGGGCAGGCCTTGTAGCGCAGTTCCAATACCTTCGCACCGTTTGCGTCCGTGGTCAAGGAAGTGGAACCCAAATGATCAGACAGCATATACTCCACGGTCATGGGTTGGGGGGCGGTGTATTTGCGCATGGCGATACGGGTCGAGCCGGCCATGTAGTATTTGGTGATCTGATTTCCATTCTTGATCTCATAGCGCGGCCTCCAGCCGCAACCAAATTTGGTTGTCATTGCGAGGGCGTTTTTCCCGAAGCAATCTCCTCGCAAACCAGGAGACTGCTTCGCCGAAGGCTCGCAGTGACATTGGCAAAAGATTTGCGCGGACGATGCAAATGTTGCGCGGTAATACTATACTGTAGTTTCGCCTTTTTATGGTTTATGCGAAATTTTTGAGAAAGCAACCGCCATATATGGTGTTTGGGTTCCTATGAAACCACCAGATATGGTGCTGAAACAAAATTGGCGAAACTACAGTTATTTACTGATGTTACGCACTCTTTTGTAAAAACCACCATATCTGGGGGTTAAAGCTCGTTTATGACCCCAAAATATGGGATGTCTGCGTAACATCAGTTAGTTAAGAAGCACTTCCAAAATTGAAAAAAAAACAATCCCTAATGATTGATACATTAAGCTAAAACCATAAAATCCAAGCATGCTCCCTACAAAAGAAGTTACATAAATCCCAACAGCCCTGGCTAATATTGAAGTCAATTTATTCTTTCTATTTCTAACAAGAATAATTGGTGTCAATATTATAGTCGCTGCTATTGTGAAAAGAAGCACCCCCACTCCTCCTAATATCGAGGCCACAATGGCATAATTTGGAATAAAATTTTTATTCAGGAACACCAATGTCACATTATATGCCATTAGAAAATCTTTTGTGTAAGGAAACACAATCCATATGCCCGACAACCAGCCCAATAACGCAACTGTGAAAAACTGGATTTTTAAGTAGAGTTTCATGTTATCCTTTTCTATGGTAGAGGTGAAACCCAACTTCCTGTTTCGACCTTAATCAAGGCCATAGTATATAGTGCTGCAATAGGAGAGTTTATGACTGTTGGCGCTAAGGTGCTATTACTTGACACTGTGAACCCGAATGTTTCCGGATTGTGTCTAATGTTTACTGTTCCACCTTCAAGTGCTGATGCAGCAGCTGCTTGGGTATGTTGATTGACATTCATCATATTGTTTTGTTCTGTTTGATTCCATGCTCCTGCAAGAAGCCAACCTAGTGTACCGCCGAATGTTACTCCCAAAACTGCACCGCCGGGTCCTCCTCCAATAACATAGCCAACGATACCGAAAACTGCCGCGCCTAGTACAAAGCCTAATCCTTGTGTTGCAAAGGCGGTAGCGGGGGACATAAAGGCGTAATACGAATTAATCCACATTTGATCACTCTGAGTCACCTGGAGGTTGCAGTCATAACCGCTATTACGATTGATGATACCCCAGCATGCGCTTTTGCTGTCATCATCTCCCTTTGCTGGTGAGGCATCATGGGGAGATCCAGACTGTTCATCAGATTCAACAGGTTTGGGATTTCCATTTATACAATAAAGGTCATCACTACAGCCATATTCGGTTCCCGCATCTTCCACGCGCACATGGCCTGACGGGTCATTGTATCGGACCGGGCTATTGGTTACATAAGCGTAACGATCCCAAGTTTGTACACCCTGCGATGGTGGGAGCATCGTATCTGCCTGGATCATGCGTCCTAACGCAGGGTCATAAAAACGTGACTGGTAGAACATCAACCCGAAGCCCTCGGTGACTCCGCTGGTGAGTGGGTCGTCCATGTAGCTCGCTTGCCCAGTATATTGGTAGAGCGGCATCTTGTAGGCCGGCGTCGTGCTGGGACTGGAAGTCCACGTGGCGCGGATTTCGCCCCAGGCTTTATAGCGGATTTCGAGCACTTTCGCACCGTTTGCGTCGGTGGTCAAGGAAGTGGAACCTAAATGATCAGACAGCATATACTCCACGGTCATGGGTTGGGGGGCGGTGTATTTGCGCATGGCGATACGCGTCGAGCCTGCCATGTAGTACTTGGTGATCTGATTTCCGTTCTTGATCTCGAAATGTGCGCCGACAAACAGGATGGTCTCTGTGCCCATCACGGATTTTACCCGTTTTCCGTCCGCGTCCCTTCGATAAACTCAGGGTAAACTCCGGTGAATTGGGCAATGGTCGCGCCATTCTTCTTCACCTGCACCAGGCGATTCTCAGCGCGGCGACGGCTATATCTTCATTTCAAGTATAAAATGCTTGTTGAATAAAAACTATTACTGCATTAGCAACTAAACCTGCACATACTCCAAGTGAAAAAACACCGGGAAAATAACTCACTTTGGCGGCAAGTATCGGTTGTCCTAATTGCCCTATAACGAGTTCATTTACACGTCCTGGGATTGTTTTCCGTTTTATCGAAATAAAAAACCAGATGCCTATAGAAAGTTCGATCACGGCAAATAGTATTTGCCACAAACTTCCCTGGGCAGTGACATAAACGTTATTAATCCTTATCATGCCATAGAGTCCGATATTAAGACCTAGCATCCAAAACAAAGACTCTAGCAATATCACAAGAATGATTTCAACGAACGCTTTGATAAGCTTAAGTGCCATAATCGTCTCCTATCAAGAGGTAGCAATAGTATCGGTAGTAATGGGCTGTTCCAGCCCGCAGTATCTGGAGCGTTTGCTCGCACACCATTCAGGTCAGCATGGACGGTCGCGGACGCGCTCGCGGCAATATTTTCACCGAACGTCTCTTATTGATCATCGTCATCGTCATCACCATCGATAGTAATAACAGGAGAGCCATC
>JBMOMS010000133.1:0-12862 GCA_049324895.1 Chloroflexota bacterium | reverse complement strand
ACACCCTGCTCGAACCAGGCGGCATCCTGCTGGTTTGCGATCTCGACAAGGAAGATGGCAGCTTCCACACAGATGGCACCACCGATGTCCACCTGGGCTTTGCGCGGGCGGAACTTCAGAAACAGGCAGAGGCGGCCGGCTTCGGCGAGGTCGCTTTTACCACGGCGGTCGTGCTCCACAAAAAAGTGCATGATGTTGAAAAAGATTTCCCTCTTTTTCTGATGGTGGCACACAAGAAATGAACACGGAAGAGTCGACTTTGGTCGCCTTCTTTTTTTCCTATTGAAACAGAACATATTTTCTATTACAATGGCGTCAAGGAAAAACATGATGTCCAACTTGCAAATCGAACTGTACCCCCTGACTTCGGGCCGATGGCAGGATGCTGTCACCCTGTTTGGCGCGCACGGCGGGTATTCGGGCTGCTGGTGCATGTTCTGGCGGCTGGAGCGCGCAGACTTCAAAAAACTGCGCGGCGAAGGGACGAAAGATATCCTGCGCCAAATGGCCGACCAGAACCTGGAACCCGGCCTGATCGCCTACCTGGACGGCAGGCCCGTGGGCTGGTGCTCGGTAGGCCCGCGCGAAAATTATCTCGCGCTCGAAAATTCGCGCATCCTCAAACGCATGGATGAACAACCCGTCTGGTCGATCGTGTGCTTCTTTGCGGACAAGTCCGTCCGCAAACAGGGATTGATGTATGAGATGGTGCGCGGCGCCGTGGCCCATGCAAAAAAACGCGGCGCAAAGATCGTGGAAGGGTACCCCATTGACATGCAATCGTCCAAGCTGGCAGGCCAAAGATTAAACAGTTATGCGGGTTACATGGGCATCGCCTCCGCCTTTCGCGAGGCGGGCTTTGTGGAGGCGGGACATGCATCTGAGACTCAATTGATCATGAGATACTTTATCCAATAAGGAGCCAGCCATGCAATCAGAAATCCAACTTAAATTTAAGGAACAGACCGCCGCCGCGTATTTGTCCGCGCCTGAAAGCGGCGGAGCGGGCGTGCTCGTGCTGCACGCCTGGTGGGGACTCAAACCCTTCTTCAAGCTGGTCTGTGACCGCCTGGCCGAACAGGGTTTCACCGCGCTCGCGCCCGACCTGTACCAGGGCCGCATCGCCAGAACCATCGACGAAGCCAAAGCGTTCATGGAACAAAACAACTTTGAATTGATGGGCGATACGGTCGAGGCGGCTGTCAAGCACCTCAAGGCACAGACGGGCGCGCCGCTTGGCGTGGTCGGCTTCTCGATGGGTTCCGCCTGGGCGCTGGTCGTGGCCGCCAATGAACCCGACGTCAAAGCCGTTGTCCAGTTCTACGGCGCGGGCGAAGCCGATTACAGTCAGATCAAAGCCAGGGTGCAGGGGCACTTCGCCGAAGTCGATGAGTGGGAGCCGCTGCAATACGTCCGCATGATGGAGGATGGCATGAAAGCGGCAGGCCTGGATGTGACCCTGCACTTCTACCAGAACGTTGCCCACTGGTTTGTTGAAGAGGATCGTCCCGAGTTCGACGCCGCCACCGCCGCCCTGGCCTGGGAACGCACCTTCGAATTCCTGAAACAAAACCTGAAATAGAGGTCAAAACTCCTTCTTTCGCAGAAGGAGTTTTTTATTGCACCGTTCATGCAACTAATTTGTTCGTTCATCATCATACAGAATGCCAAACCAATAGTAGTAAAATTGCGGCACTTAGTATCTATCCTAAAGTTTTCGGATAGGTTCCCACTCAAAACCAACTCTGGAGATTCAAATGCCCGAAAATTTTGATGTCGTCGTTATCGGTGCCGGGCCTGCGGGCTACGTGGCGGCCATTCGCGCCGCGCAACTCAAACAGAAAGTCGCCATCGTGGACAAGCAATGGCTGGGCGGCGTGTGCCTGAACGTGGGCTGCATCCCGTCCAAGTCGCTGCTGCGCAATGCCGAGATCGCCCACATCCTGCGCGAGCGCGGCAAGGACTTCGGCTTCGCGATGGACAACCTCAAGCTGGATTACAGCGTGGCCGTCAAACGCTCGCGCCAGAATTCCGACCGCCTGACCAAGGGCGTGGGATTCCTGATGAAGAAAAACGGCATCACCGTTTTCATGGGGAGCGCCCACCTGTCTGGACCGACGGCTGTCACCGTTACCGACAAGGACGGCAAAGCGACGGAGTTATCTGCCAAAAACATCATCGTGGCCACAGGCGCATCCGCCGCCGCCCCCGCCGCGTGGAAGATCGACGGCCAGAAGGTCGTCACCTACTGGGAAGCCATCCTGCAAACCACGCTGCCCAAGTCCGTGGTGGTGATCGGCTCGGGCGCCATCGGCGTGGAATTCTCCACCGTGTGGAGCTCCTATGGCGTGGACGTGACCATCGTCGAGATGCTGCCGCGCCTTGTCCCGCTCGAAGATGAGGAAGTCTCGAAGGAGCTCGAAAAGGAATTCAAGAAGCGCGGCATCAAGTTCATGACCGGACACAAAGTCGAATCGGTCGAGGCGACGGATTCAGGCGTGAAGGTCGTGGTCAGCGCTGATGACAAGGAAACTGTCCTCGAAGCGGATCAGGCCCTGGTGGCGATTGGCTTCCGTCCCAACTCGAAGGGGCTCGGCCTGGAAGAGGTCGGCGTCCAGGTCAGTGAGCGCGGCTTCATCGAGATCAACGAGAAGATGCAGACCAGCGTCCCCAACATCTACGCCATCGGCGACGTGACGGGCAAGTTGATGCTGGCGCACGTCGGCTCGGCCATGGGCATCGTGGCCGCTGAAACCATCGCAGGCGTGGAAACGGTGGCGCTCGATTACGAGATGATGCCGCGCGCCACCTACTGCCAGCCGCAGATCGCCTCGTTCGGGCTGACCGAGGCGCAGGCCAGGGAGCGCGGATACACCGTCAAGATCGGGCGCTTCCCCTTCCAGCCGAACGGCAAGGCGTTGGGCATCGGCGATTACGCGGGCTTCGTCAAGCTGGTCATCGACGAGAAGTACGGCGAGATCCTCGGTGCGCACATGATTGGCCCCGAAGTGACCGAGTTGCTGCCCGAGTTGACCCTGGCGCACATGATGGAACTGACGCCGCACGAGATCGCCCGCAACGTCCACGCCCACCCGACGCTCTCCGAAGCCATCATGGAAGCGGCGCACGCAGCCGAAGGCAGCGCCATTCACATTTGATGGCTCATCCCCTCGGTTGAACATTACGATTTCAACCGGGAGCGGTATAACCACAACGAGGCCGTTCCCCGTCGATACGGGAACGGCCTCGCTGTAAATGGCGCGGAAAAATGGCGGGCATCGTCGCGCGGCGGTTTTAGTCCTCTTCGGTTTCATCCTGCATCTGCACGACCAGCGCGCGCAGGTTGCGTTCATGCAGGGTCTGGGCCAGCCCGCCCAGGTACACGCGGCTCTTGCCGCATTCCTCGATCTTGACCGTTTCGAGGAATTCATCCGGGGAGCGCCGCCTGGAGGCGGTCTTGGCGGCCTTGCGAATGGCGGCCAGGTAATTCAGGTTTTCCTTCACGGCCGCATCGATCTCGCCGCGCAGGATGATATCGCCGTGGCCCTGGATGATGTTCTCCAGGCCCATGCGCCCGATCTTCTTGATGGAAGCCACACTCTCGTCCAGGTCG
Organism: Chloroflexota bacterium; assembly: GCA_049324895.1. Taxonomy (GTDB): domain Bacteria; phylum Chloroflexota; class Anaerolineae; order Anaerolineales; family Villigracilaceae; genus JACPVF01. The sequence goes on along the minus strand of JBMOMS010000133.1, from coordinate 9,249 downwards.
CCGTCCACCACGTAGGGCAGGGGCATGAAAGCGTCGCCGGCAAAGAGGACACGGTCCTCCTCCACCAGCACGCTGATGCCGTCGTCGCTGTGACCGGCCGCGGGCGCAAGGATCAGGTTCTTCTTGCCGACCCGCAGGGTCAACTCACCAGACTCGAAGGTGATTTGCGGCAGGACGATCTTTACCTGGCGCAGCAGGGAGTTTTGCTTGCGCGCCACTTCCAGCGAAGGTTTGCCGCGCGTTTCGAGCAGCTCGCGGCAGCGGGAGTGGGCGATCACGGTCGCCCCGGGGAAGAAGCAGTTTCCCCAGGCATGATCCGCGTGGTAGTGGGTGTTAATCACGTACCGCACGGGCACGCCCAACTCGTGTTCGATGAACTCGCGCATCCCGACCGTTTCCTCGGGAAGCGCCAGGGTGTCGATTACCACGGCCCACTGTGGTCCCGCCACCACCCCGGCCGTCACTTGCGCATATACTTCGCTTTGAAACCAAAATACGTTTTCTGAAACTCGTTCCCGGTGCATATTCAATCCTGGGTCAAAATTTTCCTATTGATAGCACGATGAGGGCGAAAAGTCAAGTTGTATATACAAATACCGCCAGGCGCCAGCCAAAAAGGCCCGCGCGGGACCGTTTTTTGCGCTTACGGAAGGAACATATACGTTTCCTTGCATTTCCGCCCTTTGGCTTGCCTCCCCCCGGTGACCGTGATACACTCTATGCGCAATGACAGTGGATATGCTTGTCGTCACCCCCATCCCTGCTGTTGCAGATGCCATTCGCCGCAATCTGCAGGAGACCGGGCCGTATCGAATCCATATCGTCAACAACAAGGCAGCCGCAGTCGTCAAGGCCGATGAGTTTGCCTGTGCCCTGGCAGTGCTGGACCTTGACCTTGGGGAGACGTGGACGATCGAAATCGGCCAGGCTTTGCGTACCATTGACCCGCGCATCAGGATCGTTGTGCTTTGCCAGGATGAGGTTCCGCCCGCCCTCGACGCCATTCGACCGTGGACCCTGCTGCGCAAGCCCTTCTACGTCAAAGACCTGTTGCAAACGCTGAAAAACGCGGACGGAGACTCGGTGGACGTCAACGTAGTGGAACTGCCCTGGTTGCAGGATGTAACCGTCGCCGCCCAGCACCTGACCCGCATCACGCTGGAAAGCTCGGCGCAGGCGGCCCTCATCACCCGCAGGAGCGAACTGTGGGCCTATGCGGGCGGCCTTTCGCAGAGCGCGGGCAAGGAAGTGGCCCAGACCGTCACCCGCAACTGGGACGCGCGCAAGGGCAGCGACCTGCTGCGCTTCATCCGCCTCGAAAGCACGCGCGCCGAGCACATGCTCTACGCCACCCGCCTGGCCACCGATGTGGTGCTGGCGCTGGTCTTCGACGCGGAAACCCCCTTCAGCACCATCCGCACCCAGGCCAGCCAGTTGATCAGCTCCATCGGCCTCGACAAGCCAGAGCCTGCCCACTCGTCGGTTGCGGCGCCCCCCGCTGCCGAATCGTCGCTGGATGAATTCGATGACGACGGGGTCGAAGTCCCGCTGATCACCGATATCCTCAAGAACATCCCCGCCCCCAACCCGTCCCTGCCCCCCCTGCGCGAAACGGACCTGCCGCCCGTCACCGAGGAATACACCTATCCCCTCGGTGCGACTCGCGCCTCGAACCCGCACGCAGACGGGCGCGGGTACAGCCGCGAATCCTCCCCCGTGGTCCACCTGGGCGACCTGTTGACTACCAACCCGCCCCCCCTGGATGAGACCCTGCCATCGCAGGCCACGCTGAGCGAGTTGGACGTCACCGCGCCGTCGAAGCCGAAAGCCCGCCCCGAGACGCCCGTGGCCCGCCCGAAATCCGATGAACTGGCCGAGACGCGCCCCAGCCCCACCACCGAAGCCGTACGGCGCATCACCATGGAGCCGGTCACGGCTGGTTTGTACCACCTGACCTATGCCTGCCTGCTCGTGCCGCGCTTCGCGGCCCATTACCTGACCGGCGACCTGGCCGACCGCCTGTCCGAATGGCTGCCCGCCATTTGTGTGGCCTTCGCCTGGCGGCTGGAATACCTGGCCGTGCGCCCCGAGTACCTGCAATGGGTCGTGAATGTGCAGCCCAACACCTCGCCCGGCTACCTGATGCGCGTCATGCGCCAGCAGACCTCCGACAAGATCTTCGGCGATTTTGCGCGCTTGAAGAAGGAAAACCCCTCCGGCGATTTCTGGGCGCCGGGGTACCTCATCATGGGCGGCACCCAGCCGCACCCGCCGCAACTGGTGCGCGACTACATCAAACAGACGCGCGAACGCCAGGGCCTCTCCCAGCCGCGAAAGTAGCGGACCCGCAGCCTGGAGCGCAGACCGCTTGAAGCGCTCTGCGCTTTTCTTTTACCCACCCGAGAAACCATGCCCCCCACACTTTACCTGATCGACGGCCACGCGCTGGCCTACCGCATGTACTTTGCCCTGACCGCCGGCTCCTCCAGCCAGCGCTGGCAAACCTCCAAAGGCGAACCGACCGCGGGCATCTACGGCTTTGCGCGCGAACTGCTGCGCATCCTGGAGCAGGAGCGGCCCGACTATCTGGCAGTGGCCTTCGATACGGGCAAGACCTTCCGCGACGAGATCTTCCCGGCGTACAAGGGCACGCGCGCCAAGATGCCCGACGACCTGCGCCCGCAGATCGAACGCATCCGCGAGATGGTGGATGCCTTCAACATGCCGCGCCTGGAAATGGAAGGCTACGAAGCCGACGACGTGCTCGGCTCGGTGGCGCGGATCGCCGCGCAGCAGGGCCTGGGCGTCAAGATCATCACCGGCGACCGCGACCTGCTGCAGCTGGTTAACGAACGCACGGTGGTCTACCTGGCGGGCGACGACAAAACCTACATCACAACCGCGGATGTGCAGGCCAGCAAGTTCGCCGTGCGCCCCGACCAGGTGGTGGATTACAAGGCGCTGGTCGGCGACGCATCCGACAACATCCCCGGTGTGCCGGGCATCGGCGAGAAGACCGCCAACAACCTGCTGGCGAAGTTCGACACGCTCGACAATATCTATGCGCATCTCGACGAGGTGGAAAATCGCTGGCGGACCAAGCTGGAGGCGGGCAAAGAGTCGGCCTACATGAGCCGCGACCTGGCCACCATTCGCACCGACCTGGCAATTCCCCTCGACCTGGAGCAGGCCCGCGCGACGCATTACGATCCCGCCGTGATTACGGCCTTCTTCGAGCAGCTTGAATTCCGCACGTTGATCAAGACCCTGGAGCGGCTGTCGGGCGGGGGAACCCCCGCGCCCGCCAACAAGGCGGCCCCTGTCGCCCATAGAAAAGACCAGCAGATGTCGATGTTTGCGAACGAGCCGCAGGCCGTGTATGCCGCGCCCACCGCCAGCCGCATCGAGGTGCGGGTCGTGGATACGGCGGAGAAACTGTCGGCATTGGAGGCGGAACTGGCCCGGGCGGAGGTGATCGCCTTCGATACGGAGACCACCTCCACGTCCGAGATGGAGGCGGAGATCGTCGGCATTTCGCTGGCGGTGCGCGCGGGCGAGGGCATCTACATCCCCGTGGGACATATCGCGGGGCCGAACCTCCCCATTGCGCAAGTCATCGAGGCGCTGCGCGGACCGATGACGAATCCCAGCATCGGCAAGGTGGCGCATAACGCCAAGTATGACTACATCGTGCTGGCGCGGCGCGGCCTGAACGTGACGCCCATCGCGTTCGATACGATGATTGCCGAGTTCGTGGTCGACCCATCCTCGCGCAACCTGGGGTTGAAGAATCTGTCCGAGGTGCGGCTGGGGGAGGAGATGACCCACATCGAGGAGTTGATCGGCAAGGGCAAGAATCAGATCAGCATGGCGGAGGTGCCCGTGGAGACCGCCGCCGCGTATGCCGCCGCCGATGCCGAAACCACCCTGCGCCTGATGCCCCTGCTGCAAAGGGAACTGGCGCGCGTGGGCGGGCTGAAGATCATGGACGAGATCGAGCTGCCGCTGATTTCCGTGCTGGCCGGGATGGAGATGAGCGGCGTGCTGCTGGACCTGCCCTTCTTTGCCGGGCTGGCGCAGGAATTGCAGGGACGCATGGCCGGCATCGAGGCGCGCGTCTTCGAACTGGTCGGCAAACCCTTCAATATCAATTCGACCCAGCAGCTTTCGGATGTGCTGTTCACCCGCCTGGGACTGCTTCCGCCCGACCGCGGCAGGAAGACCGCCAGCGGACACTACTCCACCTCGGCGGAGGTGCTCGAAGCCCTGCGCGGTAAACATCCCGTGGTGGACCTGGTGCTGGAGCACCGTGAACTCTCGAAGTTGAAATCCACCTACGTGGACGCGCTGCCCACCGCCGTGGATTCCGGGACCGGCCGCGTACACACCTCCTTCAGCCAGACGGGCGCGGTGACGGGACGGCTTTCGTCCTCGAACCCCAATTTGCAGAATATCCCGATCCGCACCGAGGAGGGCCGCCGCGTGCGCAACGGTTTCATCGCGGCAAAAGGCAACGTGCTGCTCTCGGTGGATTACTCACAGATCGAGCTGCGCATCGTGGCGCACATGTCGGGCGATGAAGGGATGCTGGCCGCCTTCCGCGCGGGACAGGACATCCACGCCACGACGGCTGCCGCCGTGCATGGCATCCCGCTCGAACAGGTGACCAAGGACATGCGCCGCCACGCCAAGGCCATCAACTTTGGGCTGATCTACGGCATGTCGGCCTTCGGCCTGACCCGCTCCACCGACCTGACCCTGGCCGAGGCCGAGGACTTCGTCAAGGCCTACTTCCGCCAATTCCCCGGCGTGAAGAAGTACCTGGACGGCATTCGCGACCTGGCCGCAAAACAGGGCTACGTCGAGACATTGCTCGGGCGGCGGCGCTACTTCCCCGCCTTGCAGGGCAGCCTCAACGTCCAGTTGAAAAATCGCGAGGAGCGCGAGGCCATCAACGCGCCCATCCAGGGCACGGCCGCGGACATCATGAAGATCGCCATGCTGCAAATCCCGGCCGCGCTGGCCAAAGCCGGCCTGCGTGGCAGGATGTTGCTGCAGGTGCATGACGAACTCGTGCTGGAATGTCCGCGCGAGGAAATGGAGCAGACCGCCCGCGTGGTGCAGGAGACCATGTCCTTGGCCTACCCGCTCAGCATCCCGCTCTCGACCGAGGCGCGTTCCGGCCTCAGTTGGGGCGGAATGACGGTTTTGTAAGCCGGGTGGCCCCTGTCTTTCGGTTTTGCCCCATCATCGAATTGGCAATTTCCACCCACTAAAGATAAAATATCCCTGTTGACTTTGCGCACCCTTTGACGAAACGGTAGATACTTTATGCCTGGACGAGACGACGTCTTTCAAAAAGCCATGAATGAAGGCCATTCCGCCGCCTGGGATCAGGAGTGGGACAAGGCCGTCCATTCCTATCGCAGAGCCTTGCAGGAATTTCCCGACCATCCCAAGGCGCTCAACAACCTGGGGCTGGCGCTCTTCCAGGTTGGGCAATTCGAAGAAGCGCTGCAAACCTATCAGTACGTCACGAAACTGACACCCGAGGATCCGCTGCCCCCCGAAAAGGTGGCCCAGCTTTCCGAACGCCTGGGCGATTTGAAGATGGCCGCCGATGCGGCCATGCGCGCCGCCGACCTGTACCTCAACCAGCGCGACGTGGAAAAGGCCATCGAGAACTGGGTGCGCGTCACCACGCTCAACCCGGATCACGCCGCGGCCCACTCGCGCCTGGCCTTCGTCCACGAAAAACTCGGCCATCCCCAACAGGCCGTCACCGAATACCTGGCCATTGCCAGCATCTTCCAGCGCGCGGGCAACAGCGAAAAAATGCAGGAAATGGTGGAAAAGGCCCTGCAGGTGCTGCCAGGCAGCCCCGAGGCCACCCAGGCCCAATCCCTGCTGCAAACAGGGCAATTGCTGCCCAAACCCGTGCGCGGCAAGGGCGGCACCGGGCCGATCCGCATGGCGCAGGTCAAACAGTTGAAAAGCCCGAAGCAGGCCGCCTCGGGCCTGGACCCGCTCATGGAGGCCCGCCAAAAGGCGTTGTCTCAACTGGCGGAAACCCTCTTCGAATATTCCGATGAAAACCCGGCCGCCTCGCAGGAACGGCGCGGCATGGCCGCCCTCATGCGCGGCACGGGGCAGCTGGCCATGCAGAACGCCGAGCAGACCAAGGTGGTGCTGCATCTCGGCCTGGCCATCGACGCGCTGACCCGCAACCAGGACACCCAGGCGGCGGAGGAGTTGGAGCGCGCCCTCGAAGCGGGCTTCAGTCACCCGTCGCTGTACTTCCTGCTGGGCCTGCTGCGCAGCAAAGGCGAGCGCATCGAGAGCGCCCAGCGCCACCTCCAACATGCCGTCAAACACATCGATTACAACCTGGCCTCGCGCCTGCTGCAGGGACAACTCCTGACCCGCAAGGGCCAGACCCGCGAAGCGTCCCTCGAATATCTCGAAGCCCTGCGCCTGGCCGATGCGCTGAGCGTTCCCGCCGACCAGTCGGACGAAATCCGCCAGATGTACGAACCGTTGATCGAGTCGCAGCAGAACCAATCCGATGAGGATGCCTGCCGCCGCCTGTGCGAGAACATCAACGGCCTGCTCATGCGCGTCGACTGGCGCGATCAGATGCACAAAACCCGCGAGCAGATGCCCAAGCAGGAGAGCGGCTCGATCATGCCCATCGCCGACGTGCTGATGCAGGCGCAATCCAGCCAGGTGCTCGATTCGATCAACCACGTACACCAACTGGCGCGCCTGGGCTACCTGCGCCCCGCCATGTCCGAGGCCTTCGACGCCGTCCAGCACGCGCCCACCTACCTGCCCCTGCACACCCTGATCGGCGACCTGTTGATCCAGGAGGGGCGCCAGCCGGAGGCCATTGCCAAGTTCAGCGTGGTGGCGCGCGCTTACAGCGTGCGCGGCGAGGTGGCCCAGGCCACCAAGATCCTGCGGCGCGTCATCCAACTGGCCCCGATGGACCTGGCCGCCCGTTCCCACCTGATCGACCAGCTCGTGGCGCGCGGCATGGTCGACGACGCCATCACCGAATACCTGGAACTGGCCGAAATCCACTACCGCCTGGCCGAATTGGACCTGGCCCGCAAGACCTATACCACCGCCCTGCGCGTGGTACAGCAATCCAACGCCGACCGCGCCTGGAACGTGCATATCCTGCAGCGCATGGCAGACATCGACATGCAGCGCCTGAACTGGAAACAGGCCCTGCGCGTCTTCGAACAAATCCGCACCCTGCGCCCCGACGATGAAAGTGTGCGCAAGAACCTGGTGGAACTCAGCCTGCGCCTGGGACAGGAGCAGCAAGCCACGACGGAACTGGAAGGCTTTGCCTCCTACCTCGAAAGCAAACACCAGACCGACAAGCTGATCAAGTTTATCGAAGACCTGGTGGCCGAACACGAGGACCAGCCCACGCTGCGCATCACCCTGGCAGACCGCCTGTACCGCGCCGGGCGCGCGACAGAGGCCGTCTCGCAACTCGACCTGGTCGGCGAGGCCCTGTTGACGGCGGGCAAAAAGAAGGAAGCCCTGGCGGTCATCCAGCGCATCATCCAGATGAATCCGCCCAACGTGGGGGACTATCGCCAGTTGCTGATGCAGGTGCAGGGCGGGGCGGCATAACAGAAGAAAAAGTCCCCGCCGGGCGGGGACTTTTCATCGCGTGCGATCATACGGCTTGCCATCCACGCATACCCGACATCAGATACGGAGACCCCATGCCAAAAACCCAAGACCGAGCCGTCCTGACCTGGCTCCTTATTTTCGCCTTCTTCGTGGCCTTCCTGGTCGTGTGGGGCGGCTACACCCGCCTGACCCGTTCGGGCCTGTCCATCGTGGAGTGGAATCCGATCAGCGGGACGCTGCCGCCGCTGGGTGAGCAGGCCTGGCAGGAGGAATTCCTCAAGTACCAGCAGACACCGGAGTATCTTCACGTCAACTCGAGCATGACGCTGGAGGAATACCAGTTCATTTTCTTCATCGAATGGTTCCACCGCCTGCTGGCCCGCGGCGTTGGCCTGCTGTATGCCCTGCCGGTGTTCTACTTCCTCTTCACCAAACGCATCCCGTGGAAGGAATTCGGGATCTACTTCGTGATGGGCATGTTGTTCATCCTGCAAGCCTTCGCGGGCTGGTACATGGTGGCCAGCGGATTGGTGGACCGTCCCTCGGTGAGCCATTACCGCCTGACCATCCACCTCTTCCTGGCGCTGACCCTGCTGGGCCTCAGCTGGTGGACGGCGCTCGGCCACCTGCGCGGATTTCCGCAGGGGCGGGCAGGCTATTCCCTGCCCTGGAAGCTGTCCGTGGCCGCTTTTGTGATCCTGCTGATCCAGATCGCCTACGGCGGCCTGACCGCGGGATTGAAGGCGGGTCACGTCTCGAATACCTGGCCGCTGATGTTCGGCCAGCTCGTCCCGAAGGGCCTGCTCAGCGCGCTCGAACCCTGGAGCCTGAACCTGTTCGAGACGCCCCAGACGGTGGCCTTCATCCATCGCTGGTTCGCGTTTGCTGTGCTTGCGCTGGCGGTATGGGCTTATTTCGCAGTGGGGAAGGAGCAGGGCGAAGTGCGGAAGGCGGCGCTCGTCCTGGTGGGACTGGTCGCGGCGCAGATTTTGTTTGGGATTGGGGTGGTCATATTCAACGTTCAGATCGCCCTGGCCCTCTTCCACCAGATGATGGCCCTCCTGCTGTTTGCCGCTGCGCTGTCTCTCATCCACGCAGTGCGCAGGACCGAGCGAATTTCCTGACCGAAATAACCTGCGCGGATTACGTCCTGAGCGGAGCGACGAGTGCCAGTCGAGGAGCGCAGTCGAAGGACAGGGAGCAAAGAACTGATGTTTTCTGCTTGCCCGCCCTTCGACTACGCCGCACAAAGTACGTGCGGCTCCGCTCAGGGCGGAGAATCGGCTGAAATTTATATTAGCGCGCCAAACCGATGGGATGCTTTTGAATCAGGAGAAATTTAGGCTCTTTGGGATTTGCCGTGATTCTGTACACGGATCACACAGGTTTCACGGAATTACGCCGAAAAAGCCTTAAAAAATTCTCTACCGTACATGCGGAAAATCTGACACATTTTCCATCGCGAATATCGCGAATAGGCGAATTTCGCGAATGAAAATTGTCAAAATTCGCATCATTCGCTCATTCGCGACATTCGCGTTGAGAAGATGTATGGTAGAGAAAAAACGTGTTTTCCGTGAAACCTGTACTGAGCCT
>JBMOMS010000132.1:0-12938 GCA_049324895.1 Chloroflexota bacterium | reverse complement strand
TGTAGTCGATCTCGCTTTTGGTCAGGCCTTCGGCATTATAGGACTTGCCGAAGGGATTCATGCCCGCATCCGGGCGTCCGTAGTTGATGATCTCGGCCATCGAGGCGTCGTTGACGGTGTAGAGCACGTCGCGGCTGTTGATGGCGCTGACTTCCTTGCCCTCCAACCCCTCCACGCCCTCGATGACGGTCACTTTGCCGTCGTCGCCGTGGCACTCGACGCAGTGGACCGAGTACAGGTCCTGCCCGGCGGTGATCTGGTCGATGAGGGTGCTGGCAACGGCCTCCTCCGCTTCGGCGGGAACGGGGGCCAGGAACAGAATCAAGGCGGTGAGGGCCACCATCAAAACGGCGGCCAGGCCCGAGGTCCAGAGCATGGGGGCGACCGGGTTTTCATCCCGCTTGTAGGCCAGGAGGTACAGGATGAGCATCGCCAGGCCGGGCACCGCCAATCCCATGGCGGTTTGCAGGTAGCCCAGCAGTTTGGAGCCGTCCTCTGCCACGGTGGGAACGTCTGCCACCATTGTGAGCAGCACCATGTCGAGAACAATGACGCCCATGACGGTCAGCGGCAACATGCGGCGGGTGTAGTAGCGCCAGGGGGTTTTGTCGATGAAGGGCAGCAGGGTCAGCAGGCCGATGCCAATGGTGGGGATCACCACGGTGGCCAGCCACTCGACCTTGCCCAGCAGCGGGATCTGGCCATAGAGGGCCAGGAATTTGAACAGGAACAGGAAGTACCACTCGGGGCGCGGGATGTAGCTGGTGTCGCTGGGGTCGGCCTTGGGCGAGTCTTCGACGCCCAGGAAGGTGGCCAGCAGCACCAGCACGATGAAGAGGCCCAGCGAGACGACCACGTCCTTGAAGATGCTGTCGGGCCAGAAGCGTTCGCCGCGCTGGAGTTCGCGTTCGTAGCGTTGGTTGATCTGTTTTTTGGTTTCGTCGTTCATGGGGGCTCCGCTCGGCTACTCGTCCTGCGAGGGGTAATGCGACTCGCCGTGCTTGATGATGAGGAAGAGATGCACGCCGATCAAACCAGCCAGCACGGCGGGGAGCATCCAAATATGGGCGGCGAAGAAACGCTGGAGCGTGAGGGCGCTCAGTTCGGGTCCGCCGCGCAGGGCCTTGAGGATGAACTCGCCCAGGAAGGGCACGGTCCCGGCGATCTGCGTGCCGACCGTGGTGGCCCAAAAGGCCATCTGGTGCCAGGGCAGCAGGTAGCCGGTGAAGCCCATGCCCAGCGTGGTGACCAGCAGGCCGATGCCGATCAGCCAGGTCAACTCGCGCGGATATTTAAACGAGGCGGTGAAGAAGACGCGCAGCATGTGGATGAAGACCACGATGACCATCAGCGAGGCGCCCCAGTGATGGATGCCGCGAATGAGCCAGCCAAAGGCCACCCCGTTCATGATGTATTGGACCGAGTCGTAGGCGTGGTCGGGCGAGGGCGTGTAGTAGACGGTCAGGAAGATGCCCGTCAATCCCTGGATGATGAACAGGAACAGGCTGGCCGAGCCCAGGGTGTTCCACCAGTTGCCGCGGGGTTCAGGGCGGTCGAGCAGGCCGGTATAGATGGCGTTCAGGCCGAGACGTTCATCCAGCCATTCGTAAACTTTTTTCCACATGTCAGCCTGCCTTGAAGAAGATTTCGATGACGCCGTCATCGGTGACGCGGAATTCCTCGAAGCGGTCGAGCGGCCGCGGGGGCGGGCCATCCAGCACTTCGCCCTCGCGCCCGAAGGCCGCGTCGTGGCAGGGGCAAATGAAGACCTGGGCGTCTTCCTTCCAGTTGACGGTGCAGCCCAGGTGCGTGCAGCGGCTGTTCATGATAATCATGTCATTGGGAGCTTCAGACTTGCGCAGCACGTATCCGCCGAAATTGGTGGAGGTGCGCTCCCAGCCGTTGACCTGGACGCGGGTGAAGGAAAAGGGGATGAGCTTGCCAACCGGGACATCCGCCACTTTGAGAATCGGCACCCACCCCTCTTTGGCGCCGGATTGCAGGGCGGGATCGACCAGGTAGACAATGGCGGGAAGCCCCAGCGCAACACCAACCACTCCCCCAACTGCGGCTGTGGCGGCTTTAATGAAGTCCCGTCGACCGAAAGAACCAGACATGACACCTCCGTTTTTCCGATTTCTACAAGGATCTGGCGAGTCTTCCTCGCAATCGGAAATTAATTCGGTTAGAATAGGCCACGTTATCGTGATTATGGATTATAAGGGTCTATCCCCTCTTTATTGAAGGAAATCTGAAACCAATATTCCATGAGTATTGTCACTTTTGTCATACAAATTCCGAAGGGATAATTGACAATCTCGAATTCATCTTCACAAAGGAGGCCGCAATGGGCCTAAAGAGGAACGTGAGCCTGGGTACCGGCTTGCGGTACAAAGGCGGAGGACCGATGCTGGTGTTCGTCCTGCATCGCATTGGAGGGTTGGGAATGGCGATCTTTATCACCATTCACATCCTGTCGTATTTTGGCGGGGAGATTGGGACCTTTGTCAACGATATTTATATGAACTGGGTCTTTCAACTCTTCATGTTCTTCTTTGTGCTGTTCCACGCCATCAATGGGCTGCGCATCACGATCCTGGACTTGTGGCCCAAGCTGGTCCCCTTCCAGCGTGAGGCCATCTGGATCGAGTGGGCGGTCTTCCTGCCCATTTACCTCATCGCGGTGTTCGTGATCGTCCGCACGGGACTGGGAGGCTGACATGGCGGGTAAATCGAGGAATTTGTCCATTGCAGGCCGCGGCCTGACCAATTTCGAAAGCCTGATGTGGGTCTTCACGCGCCTGTCTGCGCTGGGAATGTATGCGCTGATCCTGTTTGCGATCATCGGCGCGCTCATCATGGGCGCGCGCACCCAGATGAACATGGCCGACGTGCTGCGCTGGGGTTTCATGCCCAACGTGACCCACGTGCAAAGCACCGCCCTGGAGAGCACCGAACCCTTCGCCGCGATCCTCTGGAAGCTGACCGCCGCCGCGCTGCTGCTGGTGGCCACGGCGCACGGCGTCCACGGCCTGGTGGTGATTGCCGACGATTACATCACCGGCGAGGGCGGGCGCAAGATCGTGCGTTTGTTGAGCATCCTCATGATGGTCTCCATGAGCGTGCTGGGACTGATCATCATCTGGAATTCATAGGACGGTAACACACATGGCTACTCATCAATTCGATGTAGTCGTCGTCGGCGCGGGGGGCGCGGGCCTGATGGCGGGGTTGTATGCCTCGCGCGGCGCAAAGACGGCGGTCATCAGCAAGTTGTATCCCACCCGCTCGCACACCGGGGCGGCCCAGGGCGGCATCTCGGCAGCGCTGGGTAATTACGAAGAAGACAAGCCCGAATGGCATACCTACGACACGGTCAAAGGCTCGGACTACCTGGGCGACCAGGACGCCATCGAGTTCATGACCAATGAAGCCATCGACGCGGTGCTCGAACTGGAGCACATGGGCCTGCCCTTCGACCGCACCCCGGAAGGCAAAATCTCCCAGCGTCCCTTCGGCGGCCACACCAACAACGTGACCGGCAAACCCGTCCGCCGCGCGGCCCATGCCGCCGACCGCACGGGGCACATGATCCTGCAAACCCTGTACCAGCAGTGCCTGAAGAACGATGTCAAATTCTACGACGAGTTCCAGGTGCTGGACTTCCTCAGCGTCGACGGCAGGACGGCCGGCGTGGTGGCGGTGGAACTGTCGACGGGCGAGCTGCACACCTTCCAGGCCAAGTCGGTCGTCTTCGCCACGGGCGGACACGGGCGCATCTTCGAAGTCACCTCCAATGCCTATGCCTACACCGGCGACGGCGCGGCCATCCTGCTGCGCCACGGCCTGCCGCTGGAGGATATGGAATTCTTCCAGTTCCACCCGACCGGCATCTACAAGCTGGGCATCCTGATCACCGAGGGCGTGCGCGGTGAGGGCGGCATTTTGATCAACGGCCAGGGCGAACGCTTCATGCCCAGGTATGCGCCGACCGTCAAGGACCTGGCCTCGCGCGATGTGGTCAGCCGCGCCATCTACACCGAGATTCGCGAGGGCCGCGGCGTGAACGGCTCGAACTACGTCTACCTGGACGTGCGGCCTGAATCGGTCATCAAGTACGCCGCCCTGGACGGGCGCACCAACCCCGACGGCTCGCCCTACACCATCACCGGCGAACAGGTGCTGGCCAAGCTGCCCGACATCATCGACTTCTGCCGCGTCTACCTGGGCGTGGACCCGCTCACCCAGATGATGCCGATCCAGCCGACCGCGCATTACACCATGGGCGGCATCCCCACCAACAAGTTTGGCGAAGTGGTCATCGACGACCGGAACACGGTCTTCCCCGGCCTGTTTGCTGCGGGCGAGTGCGCCTGCGTCTCCATCCACGGCGCGAACCGCCTGGGCACCAACTCCCTGCTCGACCTGGTGGTGTTCGGCAAGCACGCGGGACTGCGCGCCGCCGAATACGCCAAGTCTGCCGGACACGCGTCCCTGCCCGCAGATGCGGACTCGAACGCCCGCGCCCAATTCGACGCGCTGCGCAACGGCTCTGGCAAGGAGAACGCCTTCGACATCGCCACCGAGATGAAGAAGGTCATGTTCGATGACGTGGGCATCTACCGCAGTGAGAAGGGCATGCAGGAGGCCATCCAGAAAGTGCGTGCATTGAAGGAACGCTACCAGCAGGTCAAAGTGACCGATACGGGCCGCATCTTCAACACCGAGCTGCTCAACGCCTGGGAACTGGGCAACATGCTCGAGATCGCCGAAGTGGTGGCCGAGTGCGCCCTCAATCGCCAGGAAAGCCGCGGCGGTCACTCGCGCGAAGACTTCCCCAAACGCGACGACCAGAACTGGCTCAAGCACACCCTGGCCTGGAAGAAGGGCGGCCAGGTGCAGATCGGCTACAAGCCGGTGGTCATCACGAAATACCAGCCCAAGGAACGCGTTTACTAGTGAGGCGATCATGCAGGTGACACTGAAAATATTCCGCTACAACCCCGAAGTGGATAAAACCTTCCACTACGAAACCTATACGCTCGAAGCCCAGGAAACCGACCGCGTGCTCGACCTGCTCGAAGTGGTCAAGGGTTACACCGACGGCACGCTCTCCTTCCGCCGCTCGTGCGCGCACGGCGTATGCGGCTCGGATGCGCTGCGCATCAACGGCCGCAACCACCTGGCCTGCAAGACCCTCGTCCGCGACGTGGGGACGAAGATCACGGTCGAGCCGCTGCTGGGCCTGAAGGTCATCAAGGACCTGATCGTGGACATGGAGCCGTTCTTCGACAACTACAAACGGGTGCTGCCCTGGTTCATCAACGACAGTCCGCTGCCCGCCAACGGGCGCGAACGCCTGCAATCGCCTGAAGATCGCGCGCGCTTCGATGACAGCACCAAGTGCATCCTGTGCGCGGCCTGCACCACCTCCTGCCCGTCGTTCTGGGGCGGGGAATCCTACCTCGGACCGTCTGCGCTGGTGGCAGCCCACCGCTTCATCTTCGACAGCCGCGACGAGGCCGCCGCCGAGCGTATGCGCATCGTCACCGAAACCGACGGCGTGGCGCGCTGCCACACGGTCTTCAACTGCACCGTGGCCTGCCCGCGCGAGATCGAGATCACCAAGGCCATCGGCGAGTTGAAGATGGCGATGATTACCGGCAAGGTATAGGCGAAAGGCAGAAAGCACAAGGCCGCGTCTCAAGTGGACGCGGCCTTTTTTTTCGCTATAATCAGGGGCAGGAGAGATTCGCATGTGCCGAAGTATCAAACCCCTGCGCCTGCCCAACCGTCCTGCCACGGAGGCGAAAATCCATGAGGCGGCGGTGCGCGAGGCGGCGCCGGGCAGCGCCCGCGGAACGCACACCGAATCCTCGGATGTCGACCTGGGCCTCTACTACACCCCATCGCCGCCGCTCGACCGTGCGGCAGTGCTGCCATCGCGCGGGTTGGTCGGCGATATACTCGAGATGTACTTCGACCTGGCATTCAAGATGTGGAAAACGCGCAATCCAACCCCAGGGATATCTCATGCCATCCCGCCAGGGATTTGAGAAGGCCATAACGACTGTTGTTTCATGGCCGCAAAGTGAAGAGAGGAGACATGTCCATGCAGACGCAAACGCGCCGTTCCTGCCTGTGGTTTCTGATCGGCCTCCTGGCCCTCCTGTCCATGATCCTTATGATCGCCGTGCTTCTCTCGGCGCCGCGTCCCAATACCAACGCCCTCGCCATTGGCGCGGGGGCACAGGCGGATGGGGTGGATGTCGCCATCCAGCCGCCGATGGAATTGGATTTCAAATCCAAGGCCGAGGTTCTGCAAATCCGCTCCGATGCGGCGCAAAAGTACCCGCAACTGCTGGCGCACGAATACCGCCCCTCCGACGCGGTCTTTGGACAGATCGTGGATGGACGTCCCTGGTGGGGACTGCTGGGACAGGTGTACTACGGCCCGGGCGAGAACAGCATCGAGGGTGAATCGGAGGAAACCCGTTTCCTCCTGAATCCATACCTGCTTGTGGCGGCTGATTTCTGGTCGCTTGGAAGCATGGACCTCTCTTCGGCGCTTTCGTTCTATTGCGAACCCTATGACCTGCGCTGGTCCCCGCAGCGGTCATCTGCCGAGGTGACGTATGCTGCCGCCTGTGCTGCACAAAGCGGTCACGCGCCATACTTCGACTTGATCGCTTACAATGCCCGCGACTTTAACCTGAATTACATTTACGTCTCCTACGCCGACTCGCACAACCTGACCAAGTCGGACGCGCCCACCGAAGCCTATGACAACCCGCAATTCATCCATCGCGGCAACAGTTGCGGCTATCCTGACGGTTGTAACAACATGAGTCCGCAAACGCCGGAGATCGAGCGGATCAAGATTCTTGGCTATCCCGCCTCGCTTGTCATCCGGCTCTGGGCGGACAAGCCCGCCTCCATCGCCGAGCCTGCGGACATGACGTTCATCATCCACATTAAATAGCCGTTTTGGTCCCGTTCGACCTCGATGGAAACGATGGGGCAGGTTCGTTGTGCCTTCGATGCACACGGTCGAGCATTGCCCTTCATGACCTCAAAACAAAAATTCCAGTGAGAAAGCCGCGTCTGTAAAACGCGGTTTTTTTACTATACCGCACTCGGTCACAAATTGCGTTTTTTTAGAGAGGGGAATGCGCAATTTGTGACCGTGGGTATTATATAATCAGGCAAAGGAGTTTCCCATGTGCCGAAGCATCAAACCCCTGCGCCTGCCCGGCCGTCCCGCCACGGAAACGGAGGTTTACGAAGCGGCGCTGCAATACGTGCGCAAAGTCAGCGGATTCCGCAAGCCCTCACAGGCCAACCAGGCGGCCTTCGATGCCGCCGTCCAGGAAGTGGCCGAGGCCACCCGTCGGATGCTTTCCAGGCTGCCCGCCAAACCGTCCCCGAAGACCGCCTGACCCGCGCCAATGGATACCAACCTTCTGATCGCAGATATTGTCGAACGCCTGAAAGCCGTGCGCGGCGTGGATGCCATCGTGCTGGGCGGTTCGCGCGCCCGCGGCACCCACACCGAAAAATCGGATGCCGACCTGGGCATCTACTACCGCCCCTCTGCGCCGCTCGACCTGGTGGAATTGGAGCGCGTCGCCGCCGAAGTGGACGATGAACACCGCCCGAACCTGGTCACCGCCATCGGCGGCTGGGGGCCGTGGATCAACGGCGGCGGCTGGCTCCAGGTCGGCGGGCTGCCTGTCGACTTCCTCTATCGTGACCTGGACCAGGTGGAGCGCATCCTGGCTGAGTGCCTGGCGGGGCGCATCGAGGTTGCCTACCAGCCCGGGCATCCGTTCGCGTTCGTGTCCGCCATCTACCTGGCGGAGGCTGCGTTGTGCCGTCCGCTGTGGGACCCGCATGGGAGCGTGGCCAGCCTGAAATCCAGAATCCAGCCATATCCGCCGCGCCTCAAGCAGGCCCTCCTCGACAAATTCTGGTGGGAAGCCGACTTCTCGCTGGGCATCGCCCGCAAGAGCATCGCCCGCGGGGACGTGACCTACGCGGCCGGCTGCTGCTTCCGCGGCGTGGGCTGCATGCTGCAAACGCTCTTTGCCATCAACGAACAGCACTGGATGAACGAAAAAGGCGCGCTGGCGCTGGCTGCTGAGTTTCCCCTCGCCCCGCACAATCTCAGGGAACGCGCGGAATGGGCCTTCGAACGCCTGAGCGGCGAAGGCGAAACCATTGCCGAGGCGCTTGACGTGCTGCGCGCGCTGTTGGATGAATGTGCGATCCTGGTGGAACAGGCCAGAGCCTAGCGGCAGGAGTGGGCTCTTCGCGAATCAAAAAGAGGCAGACCCAAAAAGTCCGCCTCTTTTTTCTATTCGATTGCCGCCTTCAATTTTCGCGCCAGCCTGCCAAAATGCGGCGTGTAGCGCATGTCATCGTTGCGCGGGCGCGGCAGGTCCACCTTCAGGTCCAGTTTCACCCGTCCCGGGCGGGCGCTGAGCACCAGCACGCGGTCGGCCAGGAAGAGCGACTCGTTAATCGAGTGCGTCACCATCACGACCGTCTTTTGTTTGGCCTGCCAGATGCGGGAAAGCTCAGTCCACATGCGCTCGCGGGTCAGGGCGTCGAGGGAGCCGAAAGGCTCGTCGAGCAGCAACAGGTCGGGGTCGTGGATCAGGGCGCGGGCCAGGGCGGCGCGCTGGGCCATCCCGCCCGAGAGGTCGCGCGGCCAGTTATCCTCGAAGCCGCTCAAGCCGACCAGTTCGATCCACTCCCGCGCCCGCGACTCGGCGTCCGCCGCGACCGCCAATTCCAGCGGCAGTTTGACGTTCTCCAGCACCGTGCGCCACGGCATGAGATTGGACTGTTGAAAGGCCATGCCGATGCGCGGCTGTTGATGATCGCCGAAGTTGACCTCGCCCGCGCCCGGCGCGAGCAGTCCCGCCAGCACGCGCAGCAGGGTGGTCTTGCCGCTGCCCGATGGCCCCAGCACGCAGATGAATTCCTGCGGACAGACTTCGAACGAGACGTCATCGAGCGCGCGCAGTCCGCCGTTGTTGTCGGGGAAGACCACGGTCAGGTCCGAGACGGTGAGGATGGGATTCGACATGGGATTTCCTGTTGCAGCAGGGGCGACCCGACGGGGCGCCCCTGCTGCGCATCACGGCACAAACTCGTTCGTGAAGGCCTGACTCACCTCCAGCGGCGCGGACAGCAGGCCCATCTTCAATAACAGATCGTGCATGTTGCTCCAGGCCTGCGCGTCCGACAGGCCGGCGCGCTCCGCCTTCCACAACTCGATGGAACGCGCCAGCACCTGTTTCTGGACAGCCTCGTCGGCCTGGGCCAGGTTTTCCACGTGCTGCTTGCTCAGTTCGTACGCCTCGTCGGGATGGGCGATGGTGTCCTGCAAGCCCTTCAGGAAGGCCGCCGCCATGCGCCGCACCAGGTCGGGATTCTGCGCAATGGTTTCCTCGTTCGTGATCAGGCCGTTCGAGGCCAGTTGCACGTAATCGGCCACGCGCAGTTCGTTGAGTTCGTATCCCTGCGCCTGCAACTGCACCGGCTCGTTGGCCGTATAGACCGACACGGCCTGTTCGCGGTCGGTGGCCAGCGCCTCGACCTGGTTGTAGCCAATCGAATCGAGCGTCACATCCTGCTCGGTCAGCCCGGCCGAAAAGAGCAGCGCATCCAGGCCGATGTAGTTGGCGCCGTAGGTGCCCGGCAGGCCGATCTTCTTCCCCTTCAAATCCGCGGGAACCTGGATGCCCTGTTCGGCCTTCGAGACCACCGAAACGGGATACTGCTGGTACCAGGCCGCCACGTACACCACCGGCAGTCCCTGCGCGCGCGCCAGCAGCACCTGCTCGCCCGAAACGACCGCAAACTGCAATTCATTCGCGCCCACCAGCGCCACCGCGTCTGTCTCGAAGGAATAATCGAATTCGACCTCGATGCCCGCGTCCTTGAAATACCCCTTCTCCACCGCGACGTACAGCGGCGCGAACTGGATGTTGGGGATGTAGCCCAGCGGCAGCTTGACGTGAGTCAAGGCCCCCGCCTCTCCCGTGGACTGTGGGCTGGCACAGGCCGAAAGAACGAGCGCCATCCCCAGCGTGAGCAAAACAAACTTCCTGAACATTGAAACTCTCCTAATGAATTTGTGATGTCTCCTGCCAGAGGAGCAGGCGTTTCTCGACCCAGGCCACGATGCCATACAGCGACAGGGCCAGGGCCACCAGCGCGAAGATCGCCACGAAGACCAGCGCCGTATCGTACTGTCCGCGCCCCACGTTGATGAGGAATCCCAGCCCCTGGTCCGCGCCGACGAATTCGCCCACCACAGCGCCGATGACCGAGAGCGTGGCCCCGATGCGCAGCCCGCCCAGAAAGATGGGCAGCGCGGCCGGCACTTCGAGCTGGAGCAGGACCTGCGTCCGCGTGGCGCGCAGGGAACCCATCAGGTCGTACAGCGCAGGCGGGACGGCGCGCACGCCCACCACGGTGTTGACCAGCACGGGGAAGAACACGATCAACGCGCAGATCAAAATTTTCGAGAACAGGCCCGGCCCGAACCAGATGACCAGCAGCGGCGCAATCGCCACCAGCGGCACGGCCTGGCTGGCCACCAGGTACGGCGCGAGCAGGGTTTCGAGCAGGCGCGATTTGGCCACCAGGTAGCCCAAAATCGTCGCCATCGTCACCCCCGCCAGCAGCCCGGACAGGACTTCCAACAGCGTCACGCCCACGTGCAGGGGCAGGCTCCCGTCCAGGGCGGCGCGCAGGAAACGGGACCAGACCGCAGCCGGGGACGGCAGGATGAACGGGGGCAGGCCGCCCATCCGCGCGGCCAGGTCCCAGAGCAGCATCCCAGCCAGCAGGGAGCCGACTCCCAGCCAGGGCCGCAGGGCGCGTACACGTTTGGTGAGGGAAGGTTGGGTCATGGAAATAAAAAAACGCCTCGACAGGATAACCTGCGGGGCGCGGAATCAGGCCCACGGTCAAAGCCTGGCAACAAAAGCCCCGAAAACAAGGAACGTTTTCGGGGACTTAAGTCAAACCAGACCCATTGCATGGGTCGAACCCTTCTTCTATCCAGACTGTCACTGTCGGCCCCGGAGTCTCACCGGGTCATGTGCAATAGCCTGCACTCGTGGGCTGTACCACCGATCGGGAATTGCACCCTGCCCCGAAGGTCGATATTCAATTGGGAGGGATTATAACACCGGCATGATCCGAAAAACCTGGAGCGCGGACTTCAGTCCGCAATCCCAGCGCAGGCTGAAGCCTGCACTCCGTTTTTTCGGACAGGCTCTTTAGGCCTTGACGATGCAGTCGACCGGGCAGGCTTCCACGCAGCGCGGGGTGTCGTAGTGGCCGATGCACTCGACGCAGGTGGCCTGGTCGATAACGTACAAGGTGCCGTCGCCTTCGCTGATCGATTCGGTCGGGCAGTCGGGAACGCACGCGCCGCAGGCGATGCAATCTTCCTGGATTTTCATGGTCATGATGGTTTCTCCTGTGAGTGAAATATTGCTTTGCCGCTAAAAGATACCTGATGGGACAACAGGCGCGAAGTGACGAATGTCGCTGATTTGGGGTGGGTTTGTCACAAACAGGAATGCGTCGTCCGCTCATATTCCCAGGCTGGGCGGGCGGAGGTTCAGGGCCTGGGATACGCTGTGGAGCGAGGCCAGCAGCGCGCCTGCGAGAACGATCCAGGCCAGCAATCCCAGCAGGCCCATGCCGCAGCCGTTCCAGATCTTCTCGTCTGCGTATTGCCCGCCGCGGGACCGGTAGGCCAGCAGTTCGCGGGTCATGGCCACGTTCAAATAGGCGATGCACAGCACATTGAACGGCAGGGAATAAACCGTGGACGGGACCGGCAGGAAGGCCATCAGCAACAGCAGGGCCAGGGTGGCCGCCGCCAGGCCCAGGATCAATCGGCGCGCGCTGCGCAGGCTGCCTATGCGCTTCAAATTCACGTAGGCCATGGCAAAACCGACCGGGAAGCCGGTGAAGAAGGACAACAGCGCAATCTGGTTGATGCTGAACAGGCGTGGAGCGGCGGGAGGGTCGAGCGGGGAGGAAATGTACCGAATCATGTGAACTCCTTTACGCTGGATCATACCCAGGCTGCCCGCGCCTGTCCCCCCGCCGCGGTGGGGAATGCCGCCCCCGCTTTGGGAGGCGGGATGAATCAAAAAGGAGCGGCGCCCGCCGCTCCCTTTTGTATGCCTGTTTTTACTGCAACTGCGCCTGGATCTTCGCCGCGGTTTCCTTGTAGGCGGCCAGCTTCTCGCGCTCCTTGGCGACCACGGGCGCGGGGGCCTTGTTGGCGAAGTCGCTGGAGAGCAGCTTTTCGAGGCGCTCGATGTGGGACTCGGCTTCCTTGAGTTCCTTTTCGAGGCGGGACTTATCCTCCTGTGAAGCCTCTATACCGGTGAGATAAACGTTGGTCGAACCTACAACCAATGATGTTGCTGAAACTGAAAGCTTATACTCAGTTTCATATACATGGGTTTGATCCAAGTCTGTGCTTGAAAGGGCGGAGATCATCGGCAGATAGGCTTTATATAAAGACGCGTTTACTTCATCAACCAATACCGCTCCAAGTTTCACAGATGGTTTAACATTCTTTTCTGCGCGAGCATTACGAATTGTGCGCACCAAATCTTGAATTTTCTCAAAATTCTGGAGAGCACCTTCCTCCCAGCCTTCGGGGTCGCGCGGCTCGGGCCAGCGCGCCACGATCAGCGCCTGGGGCCAATCCGCGGCGATGTTCGCAAGCGGAGAGTCGAGCAGGGTCTCGCGCAGGTGGCCCCAGATCTCCTCGGTGACGAAGGGCGTGAAGGGATGCAGCAGGCGCAGGGCCATGTCGAAGACGCGCGCCAGGGTGTCGGCGGCGCGGACGGCGCGGGAGCCGCCCTCGGCCAGTTCCTGCTTGGCGATCT
>JBMOMS010000131.1:2206-12969 GCA_049324895.1 Chloroflexota bacterium | reverse complement strand
CCCAGCCGGGCGCGCCCGGCGAGGCGGTTGTCCTCGCGGGCGACGCGGTGCTGGATACCTGGCCGGGCGGCGTACCGGTCCAATCGAAGGACCGCGTCCTGCGGTCGCTGGCTCCGGTGATGCAGAACGCGGCGGTTCATCCGGACCTGAGGCGGCGCTCCGGTCTCCTGCTGGGACGCCTCGGCTGGCGTCCCGCGGACCTCGACCGATTCGTCGAAGTCCCGGAGGGCAAGTACCTGTACGGGCCCAAAAAGAAAGGTGTGGAAATTACGCGGCGATTCTGGATCGGCAAATACCCGGTCACCAACGCCCAGTTTGCGCGTTTTGTGCAGGCGGGCGGATACCAGACGCGCGGCTTCTGGTCCGAGAACGGCTGGGCCTGGCGCACCGGTAAATACGATGAGCGCACGCTCGAATCGGTGGAGCGCGACTGGCTGGATCATCGTCCCGCCATCAGCCGCAACGCGCCTTACTTCTGGCACAACATCGAACTGGGCAACCCGATCTTCCCGGTGGTGGGCGTTTCGTGGTACGAAGCCGAGGCCTACTGCAACTGGCTGGCGAAGAACGTGGTGGCCGTGCCGCCGGGATATACCGTGCGCCTGCCCACCGACCTGGAATGGGAACGCGCCGCCCGCGGCGAGAATGGACGCGAATATCCCTGGGGCGAAGAGTTCGAGAAGGAGGCCGCCAACACCTGGGATTCCGATCCCAACGGCTCGGGCCTGGGCGGGACGACGGCGGTGTGCACCTTCCCGCAGGGAATCAGCCCCGTGGGCGCGTGGGACATGAGCGGCAACGTCTGGGAGTGGACGGCTTCGTGGTATGATGAAGACAGCCGTTACCGCGTGGTGCGCGGCGGTTCGTGGATCGGTTACCAGTGGTTTGCGCGCGCTTCGTTCTGCAACTGGTCCATCCCGTTGATGTTCAACGACGACCTGGGTTTCCGCGTGGTCATCGCGCCCGAAGAGACCGCGTAATCCGTCAGGAGGAGATATGGCAGACCTGAGAAAGAAAACCCCTCGCTCGACCGGCGGCGATATCGTCGGCCGCGACCGCAGTATCCGCGCGGGAGACCGCAGTGTGGTCGTCGGCGGCAATGTGACCGGCAGTACCATCGTCACCGGCGACGGCAACCGCATCACCGCCTCGTCGAAATTCGTTGCGATCTACCACCAGGTTGACGAACGCGTGGACCTGCCTGCGGCCGACAAGTCCGATTTGAAGGCGGAACTCCAGACGTTCGAAGACGAGGATAAAAAAGGCCCCGAGGCGAACGAGGGATTCCTGGCCCAGCGCCTGCGGAACATCAAGCGCATCGCCCCGGATATACTCGATGTGGTCATTGCCACCATCGGCAACCCGGTGGCGGGCTTTGGCGTCATCGCCAAAAAAGTGGCCGAGAAGATGAAGGCTGAGGCCAGCAAGTAGACGTAGGAGACCGGCGTCCGCCGGTCTCTTTTTTTGCGGGGTAAGAAAACCATTCCATTTATCTTCAATATCGTGTATGCTATTGATACTTCTTGCAATAAGGATTCGACAATGTCCTGCGGTGCTCAATATACGGACCAGATTCACGCCCGCGGCTTTCGCATGACGCCCCAGCGGCTGGCCATCCTGCACGTCCTGCGCCACGAGGATCGCCATATGACTGCGCTGGAGGTGTACGAGCGGGCCCGCAAATCCGTGCCCGGCCTCACCGAGGCCACCGTCTATCGGACGCTGGAATTCCTCGCGGAAAACGGGATCGCCCTGGCCGCTCATGTTGGCAACGGGAAACTGGTCTACGAACTGACCGCGCACAATCATCATCATCTCATCTGCCGCCTGTGCGGCAGGACCGTCGAAATCGAGCACGCGCCGCTGGCGTCGCTCTACGAAAAACTGGGCGCATCCACCGGGTTCAGGCTGGATTCCAGCCACGTCACCCTGTTCGGCCTGTGCCCGGATTGTCAAACGTAACGCGATACCAGTCGCGTACGAATGAAAGCCTCTGGAAAGGACAAATGCCATGCATTACTCTCCTGCTCTCCTCCACATTCCCGATGGGTTTTTGAACCTGGTCATTTCGCTCCTCTTTTGGGCGATCACCGCGGCCACCGTCGGGATTGCCATCTCCAAGACGAACAAGTCGCTTGGAGAAAAGCAGATTCCCTTGATGGGCGTGATGGCGGCCTTCATCTTCGCCGCGCAGATGCTCAACTTCCCGGTGGCGGGCGGAACGTCCGGTCACTTTTTGGGCGGCGCGCTGGCGGCCATTGTGCTGGGACCGTGGGCCGCGATCCTGGTGATGACCGCCGTCATCGGCGTACAGGGATTGCTCTTTCAGGATGGCGGCCTGCTGGTGATGGGCGCCAATATTTTCAACATGGGCATCCTGACCGCCGTCATCGGGTACGGTCTCTACCGCGCCGCGGCTGGAAAAGGCAGGGGAGTTCGTTATGCAGCGGCGGGCGTCGGCGCGTGGATCGCCGTGCTCGCGGCCGCGCTGGTCACCTCCCTGCAACTCTGGCTGAGCGGCACCTCGCAACTGCAGATCGTCCTGCCCGCCATGCTGGGCGTGCATGCGCTGATCGGGATCGGCGAGGCGATCATCACCGTTGCGGCGCTGGCCTTCATCGAACAAACGCGTCCCGATTTGCTGAGCGAAAAAGCGACCACTGAAAAAGGCGGGCGCGGCTGGGTGTATGCTGGTGTTGCAGTTGCCCTGCTGGCCGTCCTTCTCTCTCCGCTCGCTTCCGCCTTCCCCGATGGTTTGGAGCGCGTGGCGGAAAACCTCGGCTTCCTCGATTTGGGGCAATCCGCGCCCTACGAGATTCTGCCCGATTACACCATTCCCTTCCTGGGCGAGACAGCCCTCTCCACCATCGTGGCGGGCGCGGTCGGCGCGCTGGTTGTGCTGGGGTTGATCGTGGTGGCGGGGTCGGCGTTGAGGAAGAATAAACAGGTACACAAATAGACACGTACACAGGTTCGCAAAGCAATCGAAAATCGGGAAGCCCAAAATCGTAAATCGCCATGCACTCCAATGCTTTTGATCGTTACCACGATACGGAAAGCCGACTCCATCGCCTCGACCCGCGCGTCAAGGTGGCGCTGACGGTGCTGTTCATCCTGTCCAACGCGCTCCTGCCCGACGGCGCGTGGACGGCGTTTGGGCTGTCCTGGCTCTTCCTGCTGTGGGCGAATCACCTGTCCAATTTGGGATTGGAGTTCACCTTTCGCCGTTCGTTCCTTGCATTGCCGTTTGCGCTGGCGGCGGTCTCTGCGATATTTTCCCCGTTGGGAAACCCGATTGCCGAATGGTGCATCGGTTCGCTGGCTCTCGTCCCCACCGACTACGGCCTGATCAAATTCGTCAGCATTCTCGTCCGCTCGTGGCTTTCGGTGCAGATGGCGGTCCTGCTGGTGGCGGTGACGCGCTTCCCCGATCTCGTCCACGCCCTGGAGCACCTGCGCGTGCCCGCGGCGCTCACCATCATCGTCTCGTTCCTGTATCGCTATCTCTTCGTGCTGACGGACGAGGTCATGCGCCTGCTTCGGGCGAGGGAAGCGCGCAGTGCGGCCGCCCCTTCGTCTTCGCTCAGGGCGGGCCGGAGGTCCGGCGGGAGCGTGCTGTGGCGCGGACGCGTGGCGGGTCACATGGCCGGTCAGTTGTTCCTGCGCAGTTACGAGCGCAGCGACCGCATCTACAACGCCATGCTGGCGCGCGGTTACGACGGTCACCTGCGCACGCTCAATCCGCACGTCCTGCACGCCTCCGATTGGGCGTACGCCGTGGCCGCGCTGTTGTTCCTTCTATTTACTCAATTGATCGGACGGTTCTAATGCCCATCACCCATGCCGCTCGAAGTCTCGTCATCCCCGATTGCGAGGGGGACGTCGTCCAGGTGCGGGATTTGCATTTTACCTACCCGGACGGAAATGAGGCCCTGCGCGGCGTTTCGCTCAACCTGTGCCAGGGCGAGAAGGTGGCGCTGGTGGGCCCGAACGGCGCGGGGAAGAGCACGCTGATGCTGCACCTGAACGGGATTTTGGAGGGACGCGGCGAGGTGCGGGTGGGGAACCTGCGCCTCACGCGGGAGGACCTGCCGGTCGTCCGCGCCATGGTGGGACTCGTGTTCCAGAACCCCGACGACCAACTCTTCTCGCCGACGGTCTTCGAGGACGTGGCCTTCGGCCCGCTCCACATGGGACTGCCCGAGGACGAGGTGCGCGCCCGCGTGGCCGCCGCGCTGGAAGCCGTGCGCATGTCCGCCTACGCGGAGCGGCTGTCGCATCACCTGAGCGTGGGCGAGAAGAAGCGCATTGCCATCGCCACCGTGCTTTCGATGCAGCCTTCCATTCTGGTGTTGGACGAACCCTCGGCGGGACTCGACCCGCGCGCCCGCAGGACGCTGATCAATTTATTGCGCGAACTGCCGATCACGATGCTGGTATCCACCCACGATATGCTGATGGTGAAGGAACTCTTCCCGCGCATGGTGGTGATGGACGAAGGCTTGATCGTGGCCGACGGCCCGACGATTGAGATTTTGGACAATCAGGAATTGCTGGAGGCGCACGGGTTGGAGAGGGTGTGAGCGAGCGCGGACGGTAGACTGCTGACGGTGGTCAACTATAAGGGGCTTGCCCATTCGGGGGTTTTCCTGTATGCTTAGTCCAGACTCCCGACTGTAAAATCCCTTTTGTATCCAATCTTCGGGGATTTGCCCATGACGACACCTGAACTTGCTCACACGGAGATCGAGAAACTCGTCAAGCGTTTCAAGGACTTGAAGGCCTCTGAGCGCAGGACGATGAACGAACATGCCACACGCCAGGGTTACATCCTGCCGATGTTCCGCGCCCTCGGCTGGGACGTTGACAACGTCAACGAGGTCAACCCCGAAGAAAAGGTCTCACGCGGCTGGGTGGATTTTTCGTTCCGCATCGGGAACGTGCCGCGCTTTTTTCTGGAAACCAAGAAAGTCCACGAAGATCTGAACGACCCGCGCTGGGTGAAGCAGGCCATTGATTACGCGTGGACGAAATCGGTCACGTGGGCTTTGCTCTCGGACTTCGAGGGCCTGCGCGTGTTCAACGCCGAATGGAAGGAAAGCGACCCGTTCCGCGCCCAGTTCATCGAATTCGACCTCGACGGGTATTTGACGAACTTCGAGCGGCTGTGGTGGCTCTCGAAAGCGGAAACAGCCTCCCGTCGGCTGGACGCGGAAGCGGAGAAAGTGGGCAAGAAGGTCAAACGCCTGCCCGTCAGCCAGAACCTGTTCGACGATTTGAAGAAGTGGCGCGAAGACCTGTTCAAGAATTACAAGGGCTTCAACCTCGGTTACTCTCCCGCCCAGATTGACGAGGCCGTCCTGCGCCTGCTCAACCGCCTGATCTTCATCCGCACCGCCGAAGACCGCGAAGTGGAGCCTGTCCAACTGCGCGCCCTGCTGCGGGAACTGAAGGACAAAAAGCAGTTCAACCACCTCGACCGCGAACTGGCGGCCTTGTTCCGCCGCATGGACGTGGCCTATAACTCGGAACTCTTCGCCCGCCATTTTTCGGAAGAATTGCAGATCGCGCCCTCCGCGCTGGAGGAAGTGATCGAAGGTTTGTACGAAAAGAATTTCGTGCGTTACAACTTCAACGCCATCGACGCGGACGTGCTCGGCACGGCCTACGAACAATATCTCGGACACGTTGTCGCCGAGTCCGAGGGCGAGACGCATGTCGAAGAGAAAAAGAAGAAACGCAAATCCCAGGGAATTTATTACACACCGACCTTTGTAACGAAATACATCGTCCAGCAAACGGTGGGAAAGGCGCTCGAAGAAAAAGGCTACAACCCTTCGCGTCCATTGCGCGTGCTGGATATGGCTTGCGGTTCGGGTTCGTTCCTCATCGAAGCCTTCGATGTGATAGATAAGTTCGTGATGAATCTGCGCGGGCAGGCCCTCACCCCCAGCCCCTCTCCCAGCGGGAGAGGGGCTGGGGGTGAGGGAAATGTCTTCGACCGCGCCCGGCAGATCGAAGTTTTGCAAAACTGCATCTTCGGCGTGGACAAGGACAGGCAGGCCGTGGAGGTGGCGCGCCTGAATTTGCTCCTGCGCGGACTGCACTCGCGCGAGAAACTGCCCATGCTCGAAAACATCCATTACGGCGACAGCCTGCGGCCCGAAACGTGGGAGCAAGGCTTTTCGCAGATCATGAAAGAAGGCGGCTTCGATGTGATTGTTGGCAATCCGCCTTATGTGCGTGGGCGGTCATTAGATGCAGAATATAAAGAGATACTCCTCAATACCATTCCCACATTCACCCCCAACGCTGATCTTTACATAGCATTCATAGGTCATGCTTTTAACCTACTCAAACCTAATGGGCTGTTGGGTTTCATCATTCCTCGGTCTTTCCTAACCGAGACGTATGCCAAGAAGTTACGCATAGAACTCTTGAAATCGTCAGAAATTATGGAGATTGTTGATTTTCAAGGCATTAAGGTCTTCGAAGAGGCTACAGTTACGAACGTCATCCTTGTAGTAAAAAAGAAATCTCCTTCAAAAGTAATTCCAATTAGGCATTGGGAGGATGAGACCATAAGTATTTTGTCAGTTGAGAGGATACTGAGTAGTTCAGACGCTTCGATTCGTCCTGATTTATCTGGCAAAAACGCAGATTTAATAGACAAATTGAAAAACAATTCAATACCACTAGACGACATTTGTTACGTGAGTTATAGCGTTGCTGCGCACAGCGAAGTTGAAATGAGGAAAAAGGATGCATACATTTTCAATACAAAGAGAAATAAGAAGTGTAAGCAGTTTGTCGAAGCACGAGAAATAACAAGGTACAAAATAGATTATTTAGGGCGTTGGCTTGAATACGATCCAAAAATCGTTAGACGGCCTGGACTGCCCGAGTTATTTGATGCGCCCAAGATCATGGTACGAGATGTGGTTGGTCGGCAAGGCTTAATTTGCGCCTTTGATAAGACTGGACTCTATGCCGATTACTCCGTGGTATGTCTGACGCTAAAAAGCAACCTACAAAAAGTCACTTCCAGAAGGCTCACTTTCACAGAGGGTGAAATCCAACTTGCTCAAGATTACTCAATCCTGTTCGTGTTGGGATTGATGAATTCTTCCTTGCTAAATTTTGTTTTCAAGACTTCTATCGGTGGCGGCCTACATGTATATCCAGAAAACATTCGCCAACTTCCCCTCCGCCGCATTGACTTTGCGAATCCCGCCGAAAAGAAGGCGCACGATGAAATCGTCGAACTGGTCGAGCGGATGCTGGCCTTGCAAAAAGAACGCCAGTCCGTGCGGGCTGAGGAGGACTTGGATCTTGTCCGCAAGTTGGAACGCCAGATCGCGGAGGTGGACGCGGAGATTGACAGGCGGGTCTATGCGTTGTATGGGCTGACGGCGGAAGAGGTCCAGGTGGTGGAGGGAAAATAAAGCGGGAAAACTCCCGATTCCTCATAGGAATCGACTCGAATTCCCGCCAGGAATCGGGATGATTCCTGGCGGGAATCCATACGACGTTGCCGTTTTTCCCCCTTTTGGGTGATTGGATTCCGAAAACCAATCCCATAAGATAAAAGTGTCCAGGGGGCGGCCAGCCAGACCCCCAGAAAAAACAACTTGTTGTGAACAGGAGGAAACCATGGCCAACCGTATCACCGCGATCAACGCCCACCGTCCGCGCATCGAACTCGGCAACACCGTCCAGAAGCAGGAACTCCTGCGCTACATCGCCGACCGCACCGGCCTGAACGAAGGCAGTGTGGACATCGTCCTGCGCGAACTGCGCGACGGGATCATCTTCTTCAACCGCGCCGGGCGCGCCGTCAAGATCGAAGGGCTGGGCACGTACACCCCCACCATCGGCATTGACGGCGTGCTCGACATGGGCTACCGCGCCGACTCGGCCCTCAAGAACGGGCTGAACACGCCCGGCGCATTCACCGGCAACATCTTCAACCGCGACAACATCGGCAAGACCAGCGAGGAGTTGGTCGCCATGTGGAACGCGGCCCATCCCGACGACCCGGTGAGTTAGCCCGCCCGACTCCCGGCCGCCTCGTTTCTGGACAAAAGAACAGGCCGCGTTTTCGAAGCGCGGCCTGTTCCTTGTTCGTTTCCCGCTCTTTACATCCCTGCGGCCTTCTTCAGTGCGGCGGCCTTGTCGGTGCGTTCCCAGGGGAACTCGATGTCGTCGCGGCCGAAGTGGCCGTAGGCGGCCGTCTTGCGATAGATGGGGCGGCGCAGGCCCAGGTCACGGATGATGGCGCCGGGGCGCAGGTCGAAGTGGTCGTTGATCAACGCGGCGATCTTCTCGTCCGCGATCTTTCCCGTGCCGAACGTCTCCACATTGACCGAGAGCGGGTGCGCCACGCCGATGGCGTACGCCACCTGAATCTCGCAGCGCTCCGCCAGGCCGCCTGCGACCACGTTCTTGGCCGCCCAGCGCGCCGCGTAGGCCGCGGAGCGGTCCACCTTCGTCGGGTCCTTGCCGCTGAACGCGCCGCCGCCGTGACGGCCCATGCCGCCGTAGGTGTCCACGATGATCTTGCGCCCGGTCACGCCCGCGTCGCCCTGCGGTCCGCCGATGACGAAGCGCCCGGTCGGGTTGACGAAGATCTTGATGTCCTTATCTGCCATTCCGTCCGGCATGGAGGGCATGATGACGTGTTCGATGACCTGTTCGCGGATGTCCGCGTGGGAGATGTCGGGGGAATGCTGTGTGGAGATCAGCACGGTGTCAATGCGCTTCGGCCTGCCTTTGGAATATTCCACGGTGACCTGGCTCTTGCCGTCGGGGCGCAGCCAGGGGAGCGTTCCGTCCTTGCGGAGTTCGGAGAGGCGGCGGGTGAGTTTGTGCGCCAGGTAGATGGGCATGGGGAGCAGGGTGGGAGTCTCGTTGCAGGCGTAGCCGAACATCATGCCCTGGTCGCCCGCGCCGATGGATTCCACTTCCTCGTCGGTCATCCTGTGGTCGCGTGATTCGAGGGCGTGATCCACGCCCATGGCGATATCGCCCGATTGTTTGGCGATGGCGACCAGCACGCCGCACGAGTTGCCGTCGAAGCCTTTCTCGCTCGAGTCGTAGCCGATCTCGTTGATGACTTTGCGGGCCAGGTCGTCGTAGTTGAATACGGCGTTGGTGGTGATCTCGCCCAACAGCATCACATAACCGGTCTTGGTGGCGGTCTCGCAGGCCACGCGCGAGCGCGGATCCTGCTCGAGGCAGGCGTCCAGCACCGCGTCCGAGATCTGATCGCAGAGTTTGTCGGGGTGGCCTTCCGTCACGGACTCGGAGGTGAACATCAGTTTGGGCGATGTCATGAAGGTCGTACTCATTGGGATTGGGTCTCCTTTGTGAAAAGAAATTGCCCCTTCCAGACGTGCGAAAGGGCAATGTACGTGCAAAGCAGGTGCCCTCTCATCTCCCAGAACATCCGTCTGCCGGAATTGGCACCGTGTCTTAGTCTTATGGTCTATCGGTCTTATGGTCACTGGTCTGTTACCAGCAGACCAGTGGACTATCTGACTAACCGACTATCAGACTACAACCGGTTGTCGAGGCATCACAGGGCCGGTCCCTCCGCCTCTCTGGATAAGAGCGCCTTTTGGGGGCTTGGATTGTGGCCGCAGTGTACCACAGGGTATGAGAGGCGTCAATTAAAAAAGGCCGCCGGGGAAAACCCGACGGCCCGGGCACTTATAAAATTAGTTAGTTATCCGAGGCGCAACGGAAGCCAATGCTGGAGTCGGATACACCGAAGTATTCGGGAGAATCCAGGTCGGCGTTCGGATCGGGGCCGAGCACCGAGGCGCGGTTGGCGACGCGGATATCCACCTCGGCGTCCTTGTAGGAGCCGCCGCGCGCCACACGGAAGAAATAGGTGGAGCGGGCCACGGGTCCCGTCGGGTTGAGGGCAATGTTCGAACTATAGTATTCAGCGTCGTAGAAGTCGCTGACCCATTCCCAGACGTTACCGGACATGTCCAGCACGCCGAAGGGACTGACGCCGGCCGGGAAACTGCCCACGCGGGTCACGTCGCCCACGTTGGAGTTGAAGTTCGCCAGCGAGTTATCCGGGCGCTGGTCGCCCCACGGGAAGGTGCGGAAGTCGTCGCCGCGCGCGGCGCGTTCCCATTCCGCTTCGGTGGGCAGGCGGCGGCCGGCCCACTTGCAATAGGCATCGGCCATGCCCCAGGTGACGTAGATGACCGGGTAATCCTTGAAATCCGGGTTGGTGAAATACTGCTGGTTGGTGGCAGAGTTGAATGCCTGCGGCGGTTCACAGGCTCCGGCCTGGGTGCACAGGGTGTACATGCCGACGGTGACCTCCAGTTTGTCGATCCAGTAGGCATGCAGGGTTACATTGTGGTCGGGCTGTTCATCCCCGGTTGCGCGCGGATCCATGCCGCCCATGCGGAAGGAACCTTCCGGGATATAGACCTGGATCATACCGTCAACGGCGGAGACGCGCTCCTCGCCGGCCGACGCGGGACCGGCCGCTTCGGCGGTCGGGTTGAGGGCAATGGGTGTATTGGTGGGGAAGGCGGTCGGCAGTGAGATCGGAGTCGGTTCCGCCGCGCCGCCCATTTGACAGGCCGAACTGAACAGCGCCAGCGCGGCCAGAATCGGGAATAACTTTTTCATCGGAAGCCTCCTTTTGGGTAAACCTGCCCTGAGTATACAGACAGGCGGCGTATTGCCATATCACCCATAAGTCACATTTTGGTAACAATTTGTGACCAGGTGCG
>JBMOMS010000131.1:0-2196 GCA_049324895.1 Chloroflexota bacterium | reverse complement strand
TTTACGGTATAATTCGCTCAGGCAGCCGGAGATGCATGATGAGCACTGAGACAATCGAAAACAGACTATCCAACCGCGTCTTCGTCGTTTGCGACCAGACGGAAACCGCGCCCATCTGGGGTTATATGATCCGTGAAAAAGGATTGGTACCCATCCTGGAAACCTCTCCCCAGCGCGCCATGGATCGCCTGATGGAGGACATCCCGGACCTGGTCGTGATCGACGTGAATGCGCCGCACTCCCAGCGCATCGAATTGTGTAAAAAGTTCCGCGAATTGAGCGCCAGTCCGATCCTCCTTTTCCTGCCCGCCAACCACGAGACCGAAATCCTGGAGGCGTATCAGGCGGGAGTGGACGAGTGCGTGGTCAAACCGATCAGCCCGGCGATTTTCCTGGCCAAGATCACGGCCTGGGCGCGCCGCAGTTGGTCCGCGCCGATGTCCGCCGTGCAGACGGGCAGCCTGCACCTCGATCCCTCGCGCCGTTCGACCATTGCTTCGGATGGGCGCGAATGCAAACTGACCAACCTGGAGTTCCGCCTGATGCACTTTCTTATGAGCCGCCCCGGCTATGTGTTCAAGGTGGAGGAAATCATCCAGTCGGTCTGGGGGACCCAGCGGCAGGGCGACCAGGCCATGTTGAAAAACGTCGTATATCGGTTGAGGAAAAAACTGGAATCCGAACTGGGGGAGAAGAACCTGATCAAGACCTGGCCCGGCGGGTACAGTTTTCAGGAGAAGTAGCAGGCAATCCCGCCGTCATTGTGACAGCGGGATTATGTTCACGGTCCCTGGATCAATTGAATGGCGCTGCGCGCGTCGACGTAGGGCGAGTCATTGATCGAGAGGGCCTTGTTCCACGCGGACAGCGCGCCCTCAGCGTCGTTCTTTCGATAGAGCGCCCAGCCATACCAGAGCCAGGCCTCCTCCGACATGTCGGTGATGCCTCTGGCGTAATCCGTCAGGACCAGCAGGTCGTCAATGCGGTTGGAATGGAAGTAGGCAAAGAACGGGCCGAACTGGTAGCGGAACATGCGCAAGGGCAGGCCTAACTCGCGGGACTTGTCGTAAGCCAGCGCGGCTTCCTCGTATCGCTCAAAATAGACCAGGTCACTGCCGAGATTGAACCAGGCGAACGAATCTTTTTCGTTGACCTGCACTTCCGCCTGCGCGAGTTCGAGGGCGCGCTGACGGTTCTGGTCCACATCCCAGTCCGCGCCGAGCAGGGACTTCATCTCTTCCTCGTCCCGCGGGAAATACATGACGATGTAGAGATTGTTGAACGGCTTCCAATCTGCTTCGAGAGTTTGATAGGGAATCTGCTGGTCGGCCCCGTGATAGGAATCCTGGGCGGTGAAGGTCTGTGTTGTGTCATTGTAACCAGTAAGCAGTAAATAATGTGCGGCCCACAGGTCGTCGCTGGGACCGAGCGCGTCGTTGGGGTCGAGGCTGGTGACGCTCTCCACGATGACCGGGTAATTCGCCGCGAGCAACCGTTTTAGCAGGTTGAGGTCGCCTGCCACGCGGTATTGAATGTTCAGCCAGCCGGCGTTATTGCGGACGTAATACGCCAGTTCCTCCGGGTTGACGTTGCGATCCTGCAAAACGGGTTTGATCTGCGAGGCGATGTCGGCCTGGTCGCCGTCCCAGCCGTAGAGTTGCAAGGCCATGGACAGAGTCGCCGGGCCGCAGTTGTTGGGCGTCTGTTGTTCCCACTGCGGCGAGCGGATGGAGGCCTGCGCGGGCAGGGGAACGGGAGTCGCTGTCGGGGTTACAGTTGTGGGCGTGGAATCAATTCTCGGCGTCGCGCGAGGCGTGCTCGTCGCCGGCGCGGGCGTGACCGGCAGGGCGGTCGGCACGGGGCCGGGCGGGTCCACGATATTTTTCACGTAGATGGTGAACTTTTCGAACCGCCAGGCGAACGCGGCTTGCACGGCGGGAATCTGGAATCCCAGAACGGCCAGCAGGAGCAATACCCCCAGCCCGATCAGAATTTTGTTGCGCTTCGACATGCGCGCCAGTGTACCACGCACGGATGAAAGAAAATTAAGGATTGCGCTCTTCCTGATGTGCCGCCCACGTTTTGACGCGCTCGAACAAATCAGCCAGCGGTTTTAACTGACTGATTGGCATGGACAGATTTTTGGCGCGCGTTCGGTCGTATTGAAAGACGCGCGCGCCCGGCGCGATGGGAACC
>JBMOMS010000130.1:8829-13171 GCA_049324895.1 Chloroflexota bacterium | reverse complement strand
GTTGCTCGATCCAGGCTGCGGCCCAATGATCGGATGGGATGTCGCCAAAGGCTGTCCCTGAGGCAGGCGACGGGGTAAAGGTCGGACCATGTATACCACGCCCGATGAAAACAGCCATTTGCGCGCGTGTTACCGATTGTTCGGGACAGTAGAATAGTGGGCTGGTCTTGCATCCCCCGGTAATCTGCGCGTCATAAAGCCGCTTAATCCACGGGCGCGCCCAATGCTTCCAATAAACATCTTCAAATGTCCCAATATGGTAAATGCCAAGAATATATGACGGTCCCTTTATGTAAACGGCATAGAAGGTTTGATTGTCTTTGCTTGCAAGAGCAACTTTGGCATTTTCATGTTCGAGCGCATGGATAAACAGATGGGACTCAACGTCAAATATGTTAATATATCCGTCACCATTTAGCATAAATCTTTTTCCGTCAGGCGTTTCACTCATTACAAAATTCAAACCTAAAGACTCAATGTTGCCATTAAGCGCCGGGATTTCTTCAGTTTGTTCCATTGTTTCCAGGTTGATAACGCGGATGAAGTTTTCAGCCACACAGAATACATATATTTTTGAGCTATCCTGACTTATATGTGCCATGTAAATCCTACTGCAATCAACAAGAGTTTCAACCGGTTCCGGCGGATTGTCTGTCGTGATATCGTAACAAAACATCTTTGATGAATTGGATCCACATAAGGTTGTCCCGTCTGGAGACACAGTTAAGTTAGTCTGTATGTCAGAGGTAGAACGGGGGAGGCTTTTGAGTGTACCATCGGTCGGATTCATGCTTTTAATGAGATCTGTTACTATATCATAGTAATATATGCGACCTGGCCCTCCATAGTACAAGCTATTTACGTCCGAGGTGGTGTCCATATTAAAGAGCGCGACCTCTTGTTTTGTTGCCGCATCAAGAACCGACATGAAATGTTTATTTCCCTTGGTTACAACTGCATATAGCCAGTTGCCGTTCGGGGAAAGAGCCAGTCCGCCTGAAGCGCCTATGGATAAGATAGTCTTTATTGCACCAGTATCAGAGTCGAGAACGTAGATTTTGCCATCGCTCGAAACAGCATAAATAAGCGGCAAAGTTTTTTGCTCTACAATGGAAACAATACTTCTTGAAAACGATTGGAGAATTTTGGAAGACCCACCAGCGTTCCCGTGCAGTTTAAACATCATGTCCGGATATTTTGGATGCTTGGTACACCATTCCAGGCAACCTTCTTTCCAGCCTCCACCCGGATTACGAAATGCATGCCAGTTTCCATTCTGGACGCTCCGTTCGATCCATCCCCAATAGCCATACCTGTAGTCCATGTTGACTTGTACAGAAAGCCAGTATGTCCCCGGTTGTAGATACACAGGTTGAGCCAGGGCGATATTCGGTTCTTCTATGACGTCATAGCCAGGACCAGACGATGTAGATTTAAGATTATTGGCCGAATATATTAATTTTCCCGGCACAGCACCCCCTCCCTCGTAAATTCGAACATTATATGAGATAAATCCGCAGCTAACGGTTCTACCATCTAAAGTTTGACAGGCCGAAAAGATAGTTAGTTCAGTAATCTCCCAGACGCCATCCGTTGCGGGAATAACAAAATCATCCGCAATTTCTGAATCCAGTGAATCATGCTTGTCGTCGAAATTTTGTGAAATTGCAGCCGTAAGCTCGAAGTGATTCAACTGATCGTATAGAAGTGTACCTATGGTCAATGCCTGGGTAGAAATTGGGGGTTCTGCATTGGGAATAATCCCTTCGATTTCAAAGGTGGTTTCTCTATTTTGGGGCGGGTTCTCTTCCTGCGCGGACGGCGCATTATTTCCCATTGCAACAGCGCTGGAAATTCCAGAAAGCGTTAATGCAGCAATGACTAGGATACTCAACGCCCGCAAGGCATGCATCCCTGTTTTATTTTTGTGATTCATTTTGCCTCCTGGATGATGTGCATAAATGGTGGTGTTCTACGGAAATTTTCCGCCTTTGAGAGAACGATTTAATTGTATAACCTGTGCAAAAAAAGACGAAGGCATATTGTCACACATCCCCAAGATGGATATCATGTCTTTAATCCAGCTCAAAGCCGCCGCCTCCCCTCCGTCATGCTTTCGCCTGGTAAAGGGGAAAGGAGCACATTAGCCATGCGGAAATTATCCACGAGGGGGAAGTTTGCGTTTCTTCCTGCGTGGAATGCCCAATCGTCACCCGCAGGTATTGTATAGCATGACAGAACCATTGCCTCCCATCCCATTTTCCCCTATACTCACCCTAACTCGGACAAGCCGAAAGAGATTTAACCACGGAGAACACACGCGTGCCTGCGCACGGTGCAGGCAGAGATCACTGAGAAAACCTTAAAAAAACTCCGTGTACTCTGTGTTCTCTGTGGTAAGGATTTTCTTGCTTTTTGCCTGCACAGGGCCGCAGGCACTTGTGTGCAAGGATTTAACTTCTAAGTTCCTATCTGACAAGGAGTCCTCCATGCCCACCCAATACCGCATCGCTTTTTGGAATCTTGAAAATTTATTCGACATCGAAAACTCGCCGCGCCGCGAGGAGAAGGTGGCGCGCGCCATCGGCAGGGACATCCAGGGCTGGACGCAGGCCCTGCTCGACCGCAAGCTCGGTCAACTGGCTTCGATCATCTCGCAGATGGGATTGGGCGCAGGCCCCGACCTGCTGGGCGTGTGCGAGGTGGAGAATCGTTACGTGCTGGAACTGCTCGTCCAGGCGCTGGCCCCGCTGGGACGCAACTATCAGATCGCGCATCACGACACCGGGGATCGGCGCGGGATCGACGTGGCCTTTCTCTATGACGGGAACAAGCTCACGATCCCGGACGGCCCGGGCGTGGAATCCATCTTCAGCCACTTCGTCCTGCGCCGCAACGCCACGCGCGACATCGTGCAGGTCAACTTCATGACGGCCAAGAATCGCATGTTGGTGCTGATGGGCAACCACTGGCCCTCGCGCACGGGCGGAGAGTCCGAATCGGCGGCGTATCGCGCCATGGCGGGCGAGACGCTGGCCTACTTCCACGAGCGCGTGCTGGAGATCTACGGCAACACCACCCCCGTGCTGGCCCTGGGCGATTTCAACGATGAACCCTTCGACTCTTCCCTGGTGGATTACGCGCTGGCCGTGCGCTCGAAGGACAAGGTCGTACGCGGACGCAACCCCTACTTCTTCAACCTGATGTGGCCGTTGATGGGCAACGGCCTGGGCACACACTACTTCGACGGGCAGAACGTGCTCGACAACATCCTGGTCAACCGCAACCTGCTCAACCCGGCCTCGCCGATTCAGGCGGTGCCCGGTTCGGCCAGCATCCTGCGCTATCCCATCATGACCGAGAAATCCACCAGCGGCCCGCGCCGCTTCGGCGGCATGGGCAAGGAGGTCGACCTCGACGGCTACAGCGACCACTACCCCGTGGAGGTGGTGCTGGTGGAGGCCGATTAGCTTCCCGCACTCTCCCAGCTTGCGCAAACCAAACGCCCCTCCTGCAACTCCGCCGTGAGGATATTGGTGTGATGGATGCCGCGTCGGTCGATCTCTGCCATGCTGATGTTCGACAGGACCAGCGGCAGCCCAAAGGTGTACACCCCGCCGTGGGCCACACACAGGACCTCGGACTGGGTCCCGCCAAACTGGCGGATCAGCCCCTCGACAAAAGACACGAACCTGCGCTGGATGTCGTAATACGTTTCGCCGCCTGGCGGACATTGATCGCGCTCCAGGCCTTGCAGCCAGCTCTGCCAGTAGTGGGAGTGGATCTCCCAGGCCTCGTCATCGCCGCGGCCTTCGAGCTCACCCAGGTCGTATTCGCGCAGGCCGTCCGCGATCTCGAATGGGACGCCGAGAGTCTCCGAATGAATCTGCGCCGTTTCGACCGCGCGCAGCACGGGACTGGTGTAGATGCGTTCGATGGGACGGCCCTTCAAGGCGGCCGAGACCCGCAAGGCCTGGGCGCGGCCCTTCCCGGTCAAGCTGTGGTCAAGGTCGTGGTTGGAAATAATGTGCAGGGTGTTGGCCAGACTCTCCCCGTGACGGACAAAATAAATCTTCATCGGCGCAGCTCCAGGTATTTCTCGATGGCGTAACGCGTGTAGGAATCGGGCGGCAGGTCCAGCGTCTCGTCCAGTTTGACCCAGCGATAACTCTCGGCTTCGTGGTTCAATTGCACGTC
Organism: Chloroflexota bacterium; assembly: GCA_049324895.1. GTDB lineage: Bacteria > Chloroflexota > Anaerolineae > Anaerolineales > Villigracilaceae > JACPVF01. The sequence goes on along the minus strand of JBMOMS010000130.1, from coordinate 8,974 downwards.
GAGTGAATCCGTTTTGGCGGCGTAATCGAAGAAGATGAAATGGCGCGGCTTCCAAAAGGCGGGATCGTAGATGCACTCCTGAAAGCAGATAAATTCCAGGTCGTACACATCCAGCCCCGTCTCCTCCTTCGCCTCGCGCAGGACG
>JBMOMS010000130.1:0-8729 GCA_049324895.1 Chloroflexota bacterium | reverse complement strand
GGCGTAATCGAAGAAGATGAAATGGCGCGGCTTCCAAAAGGCGGGATCGTAGATGCACTCCTGAAAGCAGATAAATTCCAGGTCGTACACATCCAGCCCCGTCTCCTCCTTCGCCTCGCGCAGGACGGCCTGTTTGAGGGTCTCGCCCAACTCCACGTGCCCGCCGGGGACGACGGAGCGGCCCGGCCACTTGTGGCTTTGCAGCAACAGCAATTCACCGTTTGAGTTGAAGATGAACACACCCACAGTGGGCGCCGGGAAAATTTGATCGGCCATGATGACTCCTGTCGCATCCAACGCCGGGAGACGTTGGAGTCCAATTCCTATCCAAATTTTGCGATTACCAGAATCCCCGCAAAGATGATCCCCGCGCCGATAATGCGCAGCGGCCCCAGCTTTTCGCCCAGCAGTTTCCAACCCGCAAAGGCCCCGATCACCACACTGACCTCGCGGATCGCGCCCGAGTAATTGAGCGGCGCCATCGCATAGGCGGCCAGGGCCAGCATGTAGGCGGCAACACCGAGCAGCCCCGCAAAGGTCAACCTGAATCTTTGTTCGTTCCATCTCCTCACGAGACGGGGCCAGCCGTACCGCTTCAGCACAAACGGCGCAAGCGGAACGGGCAGCAGCGTGAAGACCAGCAGCGCATAGGACATCAGCGGCCCCTGCTTCACCGCCGAACCATCGATGGCCGTGTAGATGGAGATCATCAATGCCACGATCAGCGCCAGGCCGATGCCTTTGGCGTGTATCTTCCCGCCGCCCTTTTGCAGCAAGCTGCCCGCCCCGATGACGACCAATCCGCCGATGACGAGTCCCAATCCCAGCCAGCCGCCGGGCGTGGGCGTTTCTGCCAGGAACAGGAAGGCCCACAGGGCCAGGAAGGCGGGCGCCGCTCCGCGCGCGATGGGATAGATCAACGAGAAGTCATTGTCCCGATAGGCATACGAGAGCACGAGGATATAGACCGTCTCGGCGATCAGGCTGAAGATGGCAAAGCCCCATAATTCGAGCGGCGGCAGCCCCGTGAAGCACAGGCCGACGGCGGACACGATCCCGCCGATGAATACCACCCACCAGGTGGTGACGAATTTTTCGCTGGAACCTTTGACGACCAGGTTCCACATGGTGTGAAGGCCCGCACCGAGGAGCAGCAGCAGGATGGCAGGCAGGGGCATGGGATGAAATTCTACCCTAACTCGGACAAGCCGAAAGAGAATTAACCACGGAGAACACACGCGTGCCTGCGCACGGTGCAGGCAGAGATCACTGAGAAAACCTTAAAAAAAACCTCCGTGCGCTCTGTGTTCTCTGTGGTAAGGGTTTTCTTGTTTTTTGCACAAGGATTTAACTTCTAAATTCCCATAAACACTTTCGCCCGCAGTTCAACTACGGGCGAAACATGGGTCAAGCTAATAACGGGATTTTTGCTTCTTATACAACGGCAGTCTCGTCCCGTTGGTCTGCGCCGCCTCGTCCGAGCACAGCCGCAGCATGGCGGCGGTGATCTCCTCGGGGGTGGCGCCCGCGCCGACGCGCATCACGTCGATTGCGTTGACCACGATCACGTTGGCGGTGACGCCCGTGCCCTTGAGTTCTTCGGCCAGGGTGAGGAAGAGCGCCTCCTGTGCAGCCTTGGCGGCCCCGTACGCGCCGCGTTTGGCGGCGGGCTTGGAGGCGACGGGCGCGGAGACGGTCAACACGCGGCCCCAGCCCGACTCGACCAGATGCGGCACAAAGGCCTGGAACAGGTTGAAGGTGGTGTGAACGTGCTGGTCGAGCATGGCGTTGAAGTCGTCGGGCGCGGTTTCGACGAGGGTTTTCCCGCCCGTCCATCCGCCGACCAAGTGAAGCAGGATGTGGATTCCGCCGAATTTAACGGAGGCAGCCTCGGCGGCGGAGCGCAGCGCGGGTGCATTGGTCAGGTCCACGGCCTGGGTCAGGATTCGGTCCGGGGGCAGGGCCAGCTCACGGGCCAGGACATCCAAATGTTCCTGGCTGCGGCTGATGAGCACGAGTGAGTCGCCGCGCGCGGCAAAGGCCCGGGCGGCCGTTTTTCCTGTGGCGCCTGTCGCGCCGGTGATGACGACGACTTTATTCATACAGCGCCCGAATCTGGTCCTCGGTCATGCCCTCCACGATGGGACGGTCGGCCTGTTCGGCCAGGTGTTCCTTGCCGTGGAAGTCGATCATGTGCCCCGACTTGGCGGCCTTGGTTTCGAGATAGAAGCGGTTGTGCTCGTTGCTCGGCAGGATGTGCGGCAGGCGTTCGGTGACTTTGACACCGTATTGTTCGAGTTGGGCGATCTTCTTCGGGTTGTTGGTCATCAGGCGCACGGATCGAACCTGCAGCGCTTGGAGCATGTGCGCGGCGACGGCGTAATCGCGTTCATCGTCGCGGAAGCCCAGGGCGAGGTTGGCCTCGACCGTATCCATGCCCTTGTCCTGCAAGCTGTAGGCGCGGACCTTGTTGGTCAGCCCGATGCCGCGCCCCTCCTGGCGCAGGTACAGCACGATGCCCTTGTCCATTTCGCCAATCTTCTTCAACGCGGCTTCGAGCTGGTCGCGGCAATCGCAGCGCAACGAGCCGATGACGTCGCCCGTCAAACATTCGGAGTGCAGGCGCACGGGCACTTCCTCCGCGCCGAACACCTCGCCCTTGATAATGGCGACGTGTTCCTTGCCGTCCTGGTTGTTCGAAAAGGCGACGATGTGAAAATCGCCAAAACGCGAGGGCAGTTCGGCAATGGCTTCGATGTGGACGCAGACAAAATTCCTATGGATGCCTTCACAGCCCTGGCAGGAGCTTTCCTCCAGCATCAGTTTGATTTGTTCGTGGGTGGATGTGGTCATGTTCTCTCTCCGTGGCGCAGGTTGGCAACTTGCGCTACAAGGTGTAATGGATCAAAACCCCGCCATCTTCATGGACTTCGACGTTTACCAGTTTCAAAGGGATGGCTGCGCCGCGCGCCAGGCCCGGGCCTGCCGCCGCGGTAGGGGCTGAGTCTCCCCCGAAGAGCATTGGAGCCACGTACATCGTCAGTTCATCCACCAGTCCAAGACGGAGCAGTTCGAAATTGAGTGTACCACCGCCCTCCACCATCAACCGTTGAACTCCGAGAGAATGAAGCGTTTCCAGGGCCAGTGTCAGGTCAACTCTGGCGGCGTCGTGGACAAAGACTTGCGCGCCGCGCGCCCGCAGGGTTTTGAGTTGTGCATTTGACGTTTGAGATGTGGTAAATATTACCACCCGCGCCTGGCCCGCGTTGAGAAAATCGCCCTCGGGATTCAAATTTGCGCGGGTGACGATGCCGACCTTCATCGGGTCGGGGGATTGGCCGCGGGCGACGCGCCCGGCGCGCAGGTCCTCGCGTTTGACCGTCAGCTTGGGGTCTTCGCTCAGCAGGGTTTTGCCGCCGACCAGGACCGCATCCGCTTCGGCGCGCAGGCGCAGCACGCGCTGCTTGTCATGCTCCGAGGAGATGGCGGCGCCTTTGCGCTCGAAGGTGTCCATCTTGCCATCGGCTGTGACGGCGACGTTGATGAAAACGTGGGGGCGATTCATGGGATGTCTTTCATGGAGTCCAGAAGTTCTGCTTCTGGACCTTTGGCCGCCGCAAAGGCATCTTTGCGAAAGCTCAAGGGCTTATTCGAAAAACTCGACCAGCAGCGCGCTGATGTCCGCCGCGCGGTCGTGCTGCACCCAGTGGGTGGCATCCTCGAAGAAGACCAGTTTGCCGTCGTCGCAGTAGTCGATGCTGGGACGGGCCATCCCGCGCGCCAGGGCCACGTCCAGCGCGCCCCACAGCATCAAGGTGGGAATCTTCACGCGCGCACCCCTGGACAGTCTGGGCGGGTAACGCAGCATGGCGCGATACCAGTTGATCATGCCCGTCAGCGCGCCCGGCTGACTCCAGGCGCGGTGATATTCATCCAGGTCGGCGGCGCTGAAGGTATCGGCGTGGCTGCTGGCGCGCAGCAGGCGCGCCAGCCCGGCGGCATTCCGCGCGCCGAGCGCGGCCTCGGGAATCCGCGGCAGTTGAAAGAAGCCGATGTACCAGGATTTCAGCATCTGGCGCGGGTCGCGGCGCACCGTGTCTGACATCACTTTGGGATGCGGCACGTTCAGGATGGCCAGCTTGTGGAAGCGTTCGGGGTGGACGATGGCCAGGGTCCAGGCCACGGCGGCGCCCCAATCATGGCCCGCAAGATAAGCCTTGTCGTGGCCGAGCGCATCCAGCAGCCCGGTGATGTCGGCGCTCAATTCGGCCAGTGAATAGGACTTCATGTCTTTCGGCTTGTCGCTCAGGTTGTATCCGCGCTGGTCGGGAACGATCACCCGAAAACCGGCCTCGGCCAGGGCTGTCATCTGCCTGCGCCAGCCATACCAAAATTCGGGAAAGCCGTGCAATAGAACGACTGGTTTTCCATTTTTCGGCCCGGCCTGCATGACGTGCAGGCGAATACCGTTGGTCTTCACGAATGATTCTTCGAGGCTCATGGCTTCCTTTGTGTCATTCAGCGCGGAGTGCGGATTTAAGTGCGGACTGAAGTCCGCACTCCTGTGGGGCATCAATATGATCCCTGGAAATAGGCGTCGATCAGGTCCTCGATGTCGGCGTCCGTGCTTTGACGCAGGGTGGCAAAAAAATCATACGCCGTGGCGCGTTTGTGCGAATAGCGCGAGACGTACTCGCGCAGGAAGCGGTAGAACTCGTCGTCGCCCATGCGCACGTTCAGGTCGTAGAGGAAATTCGCGCCGTTGAGATAGGTGGCGTTGACGTAGGAGCGGAAGGCCGTATGCTGGTAAACGGACGAATCCACCCAGCCGCCGGGGCCGAAGTAATTCACGCGGAAATTCCACCACCAGTCGTTGTAACTGGGAAAATTGTAGGAATAGAAAACGTGCTCGCTGTAGGTCGCCAGCGACTCATCCAGCCAGGGTTCGAGCGCGTGGTCATTGCCCACCAGCCCGAACCACCAGTTGTGCGCGATCTCATGCACGCCGATGCTGACCAGGTTGCTTTTGGCCGAGCCGCCATACTCCGCGTAGAACTTGCTGGCCAGGAAGGCCAGCCCGTCGAACTCCTGCCCGTCGGGGACCTCGGTCTGCACCACGCTCAGGCTGTCGTACGGATACGGGCCGAACTTGACGTTGAACAGGCCGACCGCCTGGACGGCCGCCCGCAACAGGCCTTCGCCCGCGCCCTCGAAGCCCTCGAAATAATAGGTGCGGATCTTGACCGCCCCGACGGCTGATTCCGAGACGAGGTAGCGGTCGCTGGCTGTGAAGACGAACGCGCGCGCGCCGTAGATACGATAGCGCGTCCACTCGCCGTTGACCTCGCCCGGGGCGCTGGCCGCAACGATGATGGACGGGTCGCTGAGCTTGAGGTTAACCTCGAAGTCCGCGGCGTCGTACACCAGGTGCTCGCCGAAGGACCACGGTTCGTGCAGCAGCCACCCGCCGTTATACGGCACGATGAAGGGATACCAGTCCGTCAGGTTGACCTGGTAGCCGAGATAGCCAAAGGTGCCCTCGTAGGTCTTGGGCGGGATGTTCAAGGTGAAGCTGAGTTTCAGGGTGGCGGCCTCCCCCACGTTCAGCGCCGTGGGCAGGACCACTTCCATGCGCTCGCCGCTCAGTCTGTACTCCGTCACGGGCGCGCCGTCCTGTTCGATGGCGCCCAACATGAAGGCCCCCGTCCACAAATTGGGCGGGACGGCCATGACGATCTCACTCAGGACCGTGCCCGTGTTGTTGTAATAGCGAATGGTCTCTTCGGCGTTGAGGGTGTGCGCGGCATAATCGAAGTCGACGTGAAACAGGTATTGCGTGCGCTTCTCTGCCTGCGGTTCGGAAGGCGGCGCAACCACCTGCGGCGTATCGGTGGCCGTCGGCGGCAGGGGGGTCAGGCTGGGGGTGAAGGTCGGGCTGGGCGGCAGGCTGGGCGTATAGCTCGGGATGGGCGTGCTGGCCGAGGGCTGGAAGGGCGTCGCAGTGGCGCTGGCGTTCGGGGCCACGGTCACCAGGTTGAGGGTCGGGGGAACGGGGGGCGGCATCCCCGCCGCGGCGGGCTGGCAGGCAGGTATCCAGGCCAGCAGGAGCAGGCAGGAGATCAGGCTCAGGATGTGTTTGGCGACGCGCGGCGGCATGTTAATAGGCGTTCTGGAAGTATTGGCGGATCAGGTCCGAGATGTCGGTATTGGTATGCGCGCGCAGGATGCGGAAGAAGTCTTCGGGGGTGGAAAATCCCTGTTGTCCCTGCGCGAAATAATCCTGCAAAAAGGCGAAGAAGATTTCATCGCCCACGCGCGCGCGCAGGTCTTCCAGGAAATGCGCGCCGCGGAAGTAGACCGCGTTGGTGTACGGTCGGAAGCCGCCGCCTTCGTACACGGGGATGTCCACGAAGCCCTGCGGGTTGTAGAAGTCGATGCGGTAGGACCACCACCACGGCACGGTGTCGGGCGCGATGCTTTCGTAGTAGATGCGCTCGGAGTAGGTGGCCAGGGCCTCGTCCAGCCAGGGATACAGGGCCTGGTCGCTGGCGACCTGCTCGAACCACCACTGGTGGGCGGTTTCGTGCGCGGCCACGAAGACCAGGTAATTTTGCAGGGTGTTGTCGTACAGGTTGTAGAAGTCGCGGCTGAGGTAGTACAGCGCGGAATATTCCATGCCGTCGTTGAAGTCGCCCATCACCACCGCGAGGCTCTTGTGCGGATACGGCCCGAAGCGTTGGCTGTAGATTTGCACGGCCTGGACCGTGGTAAGCAGCGAGGCCTGCCCGCCGCCGTCGTAGAAGGGGAAGAAATAGCTGGAGACCAGCACGTCCCCAACCTGCTGGGTGGCGACCTTGAACTCGCGGCTCATCGAGAAGACGAAGGCGCGGCCGGCGGTGAGCGTGTAGCGGGTCGAGTCGCCGTTGGGCTGGGGCGCGCCGCTGGAGGCCACCACGGGCGCGTTGATGTTGGTGAATTTCAGGTTGACCTCGTAGTCCGCCGCGTCGTAGACCAGGTGCTCGCCGTAATACCACGGGTCGTGCAGCACCCAGGCGCCGTTGAGGTGCGGAACGACGAAGGGGTACCAGTTCGTCAGGTTGGCCTGGGCTTTGGTGTACCCAAAGATGCGCGGACGCGAAACGCTGGGATCCTCCTGCTCGGCAAAGGGCAGGGCCAGGGTGTACTGGATCGAGAGGCCCGCCATCTTCTCGGGGCCAAGCGGGGCGGGCAGGGGCAGTTCCAGGCGCTGGCCGTTGAGGGTGTAGTTGGTGACAGGCGTCCCATCCACGCTGAGGGAGGTCAGGGTGAAGCAGTCCGCCCACAAATTGGGCACGACCGCCAGCACCAGGCTGGTCAGTTCTCCGCCCGTGTGGTTGGGATAGATGATGCCCTGGTCGACGCTCAGGCTGTGGGCGTCGTAGTCCATGACCACGTTGAGGGTGTACGCGGCGCGCGCGATGGCGGGCACCAGCGTGGCGGTTGCCGTCGACGCGGGCGGGAGGGGCAGCGTGGGCAGGGGTGTCAGGGTGGGCGGGGCCGTGGGGGTCGCCGCCGGCGGCGTCGCGGGGGTCGAGCAGGAGGGCAGGCAGGAAAGAAGAAAGAGGGAAAGAAGGGCAAGGATGGAGAGGCGTTTGGGCATGGAGGTATTTTATCGTATTAAACAACCGAACTTACGCATTTTCCCTGCGCCCGCGGGGGGAAGGCAGGATTGTCCCACTCCTGGCAATAGGCGCCTGACCGCTCGAAACCAATCGAGTCCCTGTTTTGGCTTCCATCTTCTCCAGGAAGGTTCCCCAAAACTTCTAGAAGTTTTGATGAAAACATTTAGAAGTTTTTGCCCGCTGCGCGGGGGGTTTCCAGAAAAAAACACTGGGATTTTCAGCCCAGTGTTTTCCCGTATCTTTCTATTCCTGCTCTTCTGCCAACAATCCATCCAACGTTTCGATTAACTCAGACAAGCCATTTGTCGCGCCGAGCCAAATACATCATGCGGCATAGATCACCTGCGCTGTGCGGAGAATCTCTTTCCTGCGGTACGGGTTGCGTAATCCCTCTTTTTCCACCAGGTCAACGGGACGTTTGAAGATTTCTTCCAGTTCGAGTTTCATGTCGATCATTTCAAACAGCCCTATCGTCGTCGCCTTGGGGTCGATGCTGACCAGCACGTCCACATCGCTGTCGGGACGGAAATCATCACGCAGGGCGGAGCCGAACAGCGAAAATTCGGTGATGCTCCAGCGCTGACAAAAAGCGGCGATTCTTTTGCGGGGAATTCTAAACTTCCTGCTTTTCATGGCTTAAATTATGGCATTTTCGGCCTATTGATTTTCCCTTCACGCGGACATGCATCGTCATTAATCAGCTCTTTCGATCACTCAATACCCTCCAAAAAAACGTCCGAAGTCTTGAGACCTCGGATGTTTATCGAATTCATCTTGCGGCAGTTAATTCTTCACGCACCACCCGCCTGAGAATCACTTCAATAGGTTCCTGTTGATTTGTAATATATTCACGCAAGGCATCATTGATCAATGTTTGATAATTTCCACCGCCAGCCTCATCCACCGTGCCGCGGAACCAGTCCAAAATATCATCGTCGATGCGGATGGTGATGCGGGTTTTGCCTTTTGGCGCAGGGACAACCGCGCCGCGTTTGCCTTTGCTGAAATCGTATTCTTTTTTCATTTTTGTTCCTCATATATTTCTCTTTCGCGGGCAGTGGCTTTTCT
>JBMOMS010000129.1:0-13171 GCA_049324895.1 Chloroflexota bacterium | reverse complement strand
ACTCGGGCAGGGCGGGCATCTTCGCCTGGTACTGGCGCGGATTGAGTTTCTGTACGGAAAGTCCGCACTCGGCCAGGAAGTCGAGCGAGTCGTCCATGAGGCGTCCTTTGGAGGGCAGGGAAAGGCGAAGGGTCTGGGGCATACATGAGTTCCTTTTCAAATTTATTCCGTTGGTCGGGGCAACAAAAAGCCCCGACGCAGGGTCGGGGCTGAATGAGATGGGATACGGAAACTGTCAAATTTCGACAGGTGTGCGCGCACCGACCTCCCGACCGTGCGGGGGGTGAATGTGATGATGATGGTTACGCGCGAAAACGGTGTTCATATTGGGCGGCAGTATACCAATCGGGGGCGGATTTGGCAAGCGCTTTTCCATGCCGTGCTGTCTAGCCAAAGGCGTGGAAGGTAGGCGTCAACGCAGGATAAAGCGCCTTGTAGAGCGGATAAAGCTGCTCGTAAGCGGCACAACCTGCGCCTGGGCGGGTACTGCCCGTCACCTGGATGGTCGCGTCGCAGGCCGCTTCCACACTTGGGAAGACGCCCGCGCCCGTGGCCGCCAGCAGGGCCGCGCCGTAAGCTGCGCCCTCCGCCGTGTTGACCGTGACAATCTCCACGCCAAACACGTCTGCCAGTATCTGCCGCCAAAGCGGACTGCGCGCCCCCCCACCCGTCACGCGGACCTGGGAGATGTTCGCCAGCCCGGCGGCTTTCATCAGCTCGAAGCTGTCGCGCAGGCCAAAGGAGACTCCCTCCAGCACGGCGCGTGTCAGGTGCGAGAAGCCGTGGCGTACGGTCAGGCCCACGAAGGCGCCGCGCGCCAGCGGGTCGGGATGCGGGGTGCGTTCGCCCGTCAAGTACGGCAGGAAGAACAGGCCATCGCTCCCCGCAGGAATATCCGCCACAGGTTTGAGCAGGCTGTCGTAATCCATCCCAGGCGCGAATGTATCGCGATGCCAGCGCAGACTGCCCGCCGCCGAGAGCATGACTCCCATGAAATGCCACCTGCCAGGCACAGAATGACAGAAGGCATGCAGGCGTCCCTGCGGCTCGATGGCGGGACCGTCCGTCGTGGCGAAGACCACGCCCGAGGTCCCGAGGCTGAGCGAGACCACGCCCGCACGCACTGCGCCCGTCCCGACCGCACTGGCAGCCTGATCCCCGCCCCCGCCGAAGATGGGAATCCCCGCGGGCAGGCCGAGATCCTTGGCCGCGGCGGGCAGCAGCGTCCCCGTCGCGTCGCTGCCTTCGTAGGTTTTGGGAAGATAGTCGGCGGGGATGTCGAGCGCAGCCAGCACCTCGGGCGACCAGTCGCGCTGGGCCAGGTCGAACAGGATGGTACCTGCCCCGTCGGCGCGGTCGATGGCAAAACCGCCCGTCAACTTGAAACGCACGTAATCCTTGGGCAATAAGACGTGACGGGCGCGCGCCCAAATCGCAGGCTCGCGCTCCTGCACCCACAGGATCTTCGGCGCGGTGAAACCCGTCAGCGCGTCGTTGCCCGTGATCTGGATCAGGTTCCCGCGCCCGAGCCTGGCACGAATGGTGTCGCATTGTTCACCCGTGCGCTGGTCGTTCCACAGAATCGACGGGCGCAGGACTTCGCCACTTTCGTCGAGCAGCACCAAGCCGTGCATCTGACCCGTCAGCCCGATGCCGCAGATCGCAGACGAATCTACACCTGTCTGACTGACCACCTGGCGGATGCTCAGGCTGGCGGCAAACCACCACAGCGCAGGGTCCTGCTCACTCCATAGCGGCTGGGGCGTGTCGTAGGGATATTCGTGTGAGGCCACACCCAGCAGGCGCCCGCCTTCGTCGATCAACAGGGCTTTGGTTGCAGTGGTCGAAGTGTCGATGCCGATGAAGTATTTCATGAGTTACTCCAGCCCCAGCTTATCAGTGATGGCCTGTGCAGCATCCTCGTCGGCGGGAAATTCCACACCCGCGTACAATTCCCAGGTCTCCGTGTGCCCGACGGATTCGCCTGGTTCAAGGCGGCGAATGGGAGACAACGTTTCCAATTCGAGAAATTTATCGTTGCAGAAACACTCGCTCGAACTGCCAAAATCATAATATTCGGCGCTGGCGTCGAACTCAGCGCGCTTGACGAACAGCGTGCCGTTGAGCCAATAGGCCAGCCAACCGCGCGGATTGGGAAAGCCGATCTTGAAGGCAGTCGTCATCGCAGCGCGGACCAGGATATAGCGGTTGCCCCAGCTCACCTGGGCATTGGCGAGGTCGGTATACGGCCAAAGCACCAGCGAGCGATTCGGCAACATTTGGGTCTGGTTCCGCGACTGGGGCAGGATCGCCACCCCGCCCGTGCGGAGTTGAGTGATGGCCCAGGGCGCGCACTCGATGAGCCTGGAACCGCGGTTGGTCAGCATGTGCCGCACGTGGACCTGCGGCTGGTTGCCCATCAGAGAGATGTGCAGCGATTTCTCGATGCCCGTCCCGGCGTCCAGGCACTGGCGAACCAGCAGTCCACCCGCACCCGAGTCACTCGGAGAAATGTCCACGGGATCGTCGTCGAGAGCATAGGTATGCGACATGGATTCGGGCGCCTGCCACAGACGATGCCCGCCGCGGAAGTGGAATATCTTCCCGTCGGGGCGTTCCGAAATGAAGTCGGGCAGGCGCGCAAACAGATCCTCGCCGCCATGCAAGCGCAGCGAAAGGATGCGCGGTCCGACTGATTGCGTGACCAGCAGGCGCAGTGCAGCATTCTCCAGCGGGATACAATCCATATCTTGATACTTAATCGTTTCCATAAGCCATCCTTAAAAAAATGCGGCGCGCTCAACTCGATGAGCGCGCCGCATCGAGCCTAACGTATGCCCAACAAGAGGTCGATGGTCAACTGATCGAGGCGCTCATATTGCAGTCCGCGGGCGCTGATGGCTGCGCGGTCAAAACTGTGGGCCTTGAGCGCACTGGCCTTCTCGGCAGAGTACCTGCCGAAGAAGCCACTCATCGAGCCATCGTCTGCGTTGACTTCGGTCAGAATGGACTGAATCTCCGCATCCGCGTTGAACTGGCCGGCCTTCTCCTTGAGGATGAGGTAGGTGCGCATGCAGCCGCGGGCGAAGTCCTTGACGCCTTCATAGTCCTCGGTGCGATAGGCATGGGCGTCGAAGTGACGCGAACCCTCATACTTTACATCTTCCAGGAACTTGACCAGATAAAAGGCGGCCTTGAGATCGCGCGAACCAAAGCGCAGATCCTGATCGTAGCGACCAGGATACTGGTCATTCAGGTCGATATGGAAGAGCTTGCCCGCTTCCCAGGCCTGGGCCACACCGTGCATGAAGTTGATGCCCGCCATGTGTTCGTGCGCCACCTCGGGGTTGACGCCGACCATCTCGGGGTGATCGAGGGTGGCGATGAAAGCCAGCATGTGCCCCGTGGTCGGATTGTAGATGTCGCCGCGCGGTTCGTTGGGCTTGGCTTCGAGCGCAAACTTCAGGTCATATTGATTGTCGAGCGCATATTCGCAGAAGAAATTCATGGCCTCGCGATTGCGCTTGATGGCATCGACGGCGCTCTTGGACGAGTCCGTTTCAGTGCCCTCGCGTCCGCCCCAGAAGACATAGGTCTTCGCACCGAATTCCACACCCAGGTCAATGGCATTCAATGTCTTTTGAATGGCATAAGCGCGAACCTTCGAATCGTTGCTGGTGAAAGCGCCATCCTTGAAGATCGGATCGCCGAACAGGTTGGTGGTCGCCATGGGGACAACCAGGCCCGTATCGTTCAATGCCTTGCGAAAATCCTTCTTGATGGCTTCGGCCTCGGCAGGCGTGGCATCGATCGGGATCAGGTCGTTGTCGTGGAAGTTGACGCCGTACGCGCCGACCTCGCCCAGAAGGTAGACCAACTCGGCGGGGGTTTTCGCCCCACGTACAGGTTCGCCAAACGGGTCGCGTCCCTTGTTGCCCACGGTCCACAGACCGAAGGTGAATTTGTGTTCAGGTTTGGGTTCGTATGCTTGAGTCATCTTTAACCTTTTTTCTTGAAATAGACATCTGCAAGAACAGCCAGGACCAATACAATGGCCTTCAAAACATATTGCCAGGCGGGAGCCACATTCATCATTTGCAGGCCCGTGGACAGGCTGGCGATGATCAGGGCGCCGATCATGGCTCCCTGGATCGTTCCAACGCCGCCCAGGGTGGAGGTGCCACCGAGGATGCAGCTGGCAATGGCATCCAGCTCATAGCCTGCGCCCGCTGCGATCGTCCCGTATCCCACATAGGAGGCGAGCACGATGCCGCCCACACCGGAGAGGAAGCCCATCAGGACGAAGATGCTGAACGTCATTCTGGAGATGTTGATACCCGAAAGGCGCGCCGCCTCCCTGTTGCCTCCGATCGCGTATGCATAGCGTCCGAAGCGGGTGTTATTCGAAAGGTAGATCATGATCATCGCGGTGATGGCCAGCAGCAGGACGGGGTTCTGAATGCCCTTGTAGCTGTTGACATTGTAAACATAGATCAGGATGATCAGCGCTGCAAAGCCCGTCGAAAGCAGGTCGATGTAGAGGTTGCCCAACTCAAAGCCGTGTTTGCGTTTGTTCTGGCGGCTGCTGAACATGTTCCAGAAGAGGAAGGCAATCGCCACCAGTCCCAGGATCCAGCCCCATGTCGCCGGAACATATCCTTGGGCGATGTCAGAGAACCAGGGCTGGTTGGCAGGGATGGTCTTGCCTGCCGTGACCAACAGGATCAGCCCGTTCAAAAGCCACTGGCCGCCCAGCGTCACAATGAATGAGGGCACGCGCAGGTAGGCGATGATATATCCTTGCAGAGCGCCGAACAGAGCGCCGACCAGCAGGCTGATCACCACGGTCAGGGCTGCTGCCAGAAGGGGCTGATCGGGCAGGTACTCGAACCAGATGTGGGCCTGGAAATAAGCCGCGACCACTGAAATAAAGCCAGCCAGCTTTCCCACCGAAAGGTCGATGCCGCCAATGACGATTACCAGCACCATGCCAGCCGCCAAAAAGGCAGTCACGGACATCTGGCGGAACAGGTTGGACACATTTTGCGGAGCCAGATACGTGCCCCCCGTGGTGAAGAAAAAGATCGCCCAGATGCCGATCAGCGCAAGCAGGATCGTATAAGTCTGGACATTGAGCCGCAGGACGTTGACCAACTCGAAGAGAAAACCATTTTTCTTTGGTGCATTTTGATTGGAAATAGCCATGGAAATACCTCAACTTATCTTCATCGGTTCTTGTGAGGATGAAACACCTGTGGCCAGAGCCATCACGCGTTCCACGGTCGCCTCTGAGACAGGCAGGGTCTCGGTCGAATGTCCCCTGCACATGACCATGACCCGATCACTCATCCCGAGCACTTCCTCAAGATCACTGGAAATCATGATGATGGCAACCCCTTTTTCCGCCAGTTCGTTCATGAGCTTGTATATCTCGTACTTGGCGCCCACGTCGATGCCGCGGGTGGGATCGTCCATGATCAGCACGGAAGGCTTCGACAACAGCCATTTCGAGATGACCACCTTCTGCTGGTTGCCGCCCGAAAGGGTCTCGACGGGCACTTCCAGGCTGGGGGCTTTGATCGTCAGGCTCTTAGACTGGGCCAGGCTGGCCTTCAATTCGGCATCCGCGTCGATCCTGAAAAAGCCAGAGAACTGGTCCAGGTTGGGAAGCGAAATGTTTTTCAGGATGGACTGGATCAGCACCAACCCCATGCCCTTGCGGTCTTCTGGCACCAGGCTCAGGCCTGCGTTGATCGCTTCACGGGCGCTGGTCGGCTTGATCTCTTTTCCATTCAGGGCAATGGTGCCGCCCACGATTCGGGCATATTCCCCGAACAGGGTCATGACCAGTTCGGTGCGGCCTGCGCCCATCAACCCAGCAATCCCAAGGATCTCGCCTTTGCGCACATCGAAGCTCACACCATTCAGCACCTTGCGGCTGGTCTCGTTGGGGTCGAGCGCCTGCAAGCCCGCGACCTTGAAAATGACCTCGCCAGGCGAACGTTTGGCCTTGGGGAAACGCTCTTTCATCTCGCGCCCCACCATGTAGCTGACCAGACTCTCCTGGGTAAACTCCGAAGTCGGCTTGGTGATGATTTCCCTGCCATCCCGCATGACCGTGATCTGGTCGGTGATGCGGAAGAGTTCTTCCAGCTTATGAGTAATATAAATACAGGTAATGCCATTGTTCTTGAGCGTCTTCAGGATGGCCATCAGCTTGTCGATCTCGGCCTCACTGAGGGCGCTGGTTGGCTCGTCCAGGATCAGGACCTTGGCATCTTCTGAAAGGGCCTTGGCGATCTCGACCATTTGCATTTTTCCGACGCCCAGGGTCTTTACCTCCGCCTGAGGCGGAACGTCCAACTGGTATTTCTCCAGGATCGTCCGTGTATCCGCGTATAGTTGATTCCAATTGATCGAACCACGTTCCAACGGTTCCCGCCCAAGATAGACATTCTCGCCCACCGACATGGTGGGAACCAGGGTAAGTTCCTGATAAACAATCGCAATACCTTTGTTTCCCGCCTCCTGGATGGCGCTTTCACCCAGCTTTAGCTCTTCACCATTAAAAAGCACACTGCCTTCGTATGTATTTTGAGGATATACACCCGAAAGGATTTTCATTAACGTGGATTTCCCGGCGCCATTTTCCCCGCACACTCCGTGGATCTCGCCACGACGAATCTTAAAAGAGACGTCATTTAAAGCCACCACGCCAGGAAATTTCTTAGTGACGTTCCTAAATTCGAGAATGACATCGTTATCCACTACGAACTCCTTGGACTCGCATGAGTCGGGATATGGAAATCATCAAGCTGCTATCTGAATTCTATTTCTCAAATAAAGCCGACATTACGGATCTGGATGTTTGACCAGCAGGCACAGCCGCTTATGTTCAGGAAGATTTGCCATGAAGGGGGGTTCCCTGCCCTGTCCAAGAGGCAGGGAACCCAAAAGGAGGAAGAAGGAGCTATTACGGTTTGGGAGGGCGCTGGCCTTCAGGGATGTCACGATAGACATCGTCATAGGCCTGGAAGCCGCTCTTCACAACCAGTTCGTACACGTTATCCTTGTTGACCTGCTGGACTTGGAGGAACACGCACGGCACTTCGCCCTGCTTGCTCTCGTCCACGGTCAGTTCGGCCAGGGTGAAGTTCTTCATGCCTTCAACAGCCTCACCCTTGATGAGCTTGTCCATCACGTCAATCGCCAGTGGCGACAGGTTGCGGATGTCCTTCAGGATCGAGACGGTCAGTTCACCCTTGACGATGCTGTTGCTGCCGTCGGCAGTCGCATCCTGGCCCGAAATCGGCACGATGCCAGCCAGCCCCTGGGCCTTCATGGCCTGGAGCGCACCGAGGGCGGTGCCGTCATTGGAGGCCACCACAGCGTCGATGTCATTGTTCTGGGCGGTGAGGATGTTCTCCATCACCTTGAGCGCATTGGCCGCGTCCCAGTTGTCGATGCCCTGCTGGGCCACAATTTCGATCTTGCCAGCATCGATGTACGGCTGAAGGATTTCGGTCTGACCCTTGGTGAACAGGGTGGCATTGTTGTCGGTGGGGGAACCAGCCAACTGCACGACACGCGCAGGGCCATTCGCGGCCACATCCCAATTGTCGGCGTCGATGGCTTTCATGACACCAAGGGCCTGCTGGCGTCCAACCTCGACATTGTCGAAGGACAGGTAGGCCGAAATCTTGGAGGTCTTGATCAGGCGGTCGTAGGCGATGACCTTCACGCCCGCATCCGCGGCCTTGTCCACGGCAGTGACCACCGCGTCGCCGTCTTCCGCGATTACGATCAGGCCCTTGACGCCCTGGGTGACCATGTTGTCGATCTGGTCGTTCTGCAGTTTGACATCGTGATTGGCTTCGGCCGAGATGACCTCATAGCCTTTTTCCTCGAGCAACTGGCGCATCAGGATTTCTTCGTTCTTCCAGCGCTCGGTCGCAAAATCTGAGAAGGACAGGCCGATCTTGATCTTTTCAGTGGGGGCGGGAGCGCTGGCCTCTTCGCCGGGCTTGGGAGGACGCTGATCCTCGGGGATGTCACGATAGACATCATCGTAAGGCTGGAAGCCGCTCTTCACGACCAGCTCGTACACGTTGTCCTTGTTGACCTGCTGGACTTGGAGGAACACGCACGGCACTTCGCCCTGCTTGCTCTCGTCCACGGTCAGTTCGGCCAGGGTGAAGTTCTTCATGCCTTCAACAGCCTCACCCTTGATGAGCTTGTCCATCACGTCAATCGCCAGTGGCGACAGGTTGCGGATGTCCTTGAGGATCGAGACGGTCAGTTCACCCTTGACGATGCTGTTGCTGCCGTCGGCAGTCGCATCCTGGCCCGAGATCGGCACGATGCCAGCCAGCCCCTGGGCCTTCATGGCCTGGAGCGCACCGAGGGCGGTGCCGTCATTGGAGGCCACCACAGCATCGATGTCGTTGTTCTGGGCGGTGAGGATGTTCTCCATCACCTTGAGCGCATTGGCCGCGTCCCAGTTGTCGATGCCCTGCTGGGCCACAATTTCGATCTTGCCAGAGTCGACGTATGGTTGTAAGATTTCAGTCTGGCCCTTGGTGAACAAGGTAGCATTGTTGTCAGTGGGTGAGCCGGCAAGCTGAACAACGCGCGCGGGACCGTTCGCGTTGACATCCCAGTTATCTGCATCAATGGCTTTCATGACACCAAGGGCCTGCTGGCGTCCAACCTCGACATTGTCGAAGGACAGATAGGCCGCAATCTTGGAGGTCTTGATCAGGCGGTCGTAGGCGATGACCTTTACGCCCGCATCCGCGGCCTTGTCCACAGAGGTGACGACAGCGTCGCCGTCTTCCGCGATCACGATCAGGCCCTTGACGCCCTGGCTGACCATGTTATCGATCTGGTCGTTCTGCAGTTTGACATCGTGATTGGCTTCGGCCGAGATGACCTCATAGCCTTTTTCCTCGAGCAACTGGCGCATCAGGATTTCTTCGTTCTTCCAGCGCTCGGTCGCAAAATCTGAGAAGGACAGACCGACCTTGGTCTTTCCGCCAGTGGACTGTCCTGCGCCACCGCAGGCGGTGAGCATCATGGAAGCGATGATCATCAGCGAGAAGATGGCCATCAAAACACGGTTCGATTTCATTTTCAGCTCCTTAAATTGGATGGATTCGATGACTTTATGCCTGGGAAAAATAAGTTTTTATCGGGTCATACGCCTCCAAAAGTGGGTTTTGATCACAGTGACGTGATTTTTAACTAATGACCATCTCACGCAAAATATCGTCCAGGACGACAGCTACCGCACCCAGCACACAGGCCTCTGTGGTTCGTTCCGAGAACCTGATCTGCAGGTTTTCAACAGACGGCTGCAATGCGTTGGACAAGATGGTCTTTTCGATGATCGAATACAGGATGTCCTTTCCCTGAATGAACGCCCCGCCAATAACCACCATCTGGGGGTTGAAAATATTGACCAGGTCGGCGATCCCCACACCCAAATTCACCGCTACTTCTTCCATCGCCTGGCGGCAAATCGCATCTCCACCCAGGGCGCACTGCACGATCATGTCGAACGTAAGATTGTTGAAATCCCCCCCACAAGCTTCCAATAACTGCGCATCCTGTTGCGCATTCAATTCATTCTTGACACGGCGGATGACAGCGCGCGGACCGACCAGAGTCTCCCAACAGCCGACCCGTCCACAGGCGCATAGCTCTCCCTGCGGGTCGCGCTGGATATGTCCGATTTCACCGCCATAGCCACTCGCGCCGCGGAATAACCTTCCGCCAAGCATCACGCCGCCGCCCAGACCGATGTCAGAGGAAAGGTAGATGAAGTTCTCGGTATTGCGCGCCACACCAAAGTAATACTCCCCCAACGTGG
Organism: Chloroflexota bacterium; assembly: GCA_049324895.1. GTDB lineage: Bacteria > Chloroflexota > Anaerolineae > Anaerolineales > Villigracilaceae > JACPVF01. The sequence goes on along the minus strand of JBMOMS010000129.1, from coordinate 3,300 downwards.
ACAAATTGGCTTCGTTCTCGATGTAAACGGGCAGGCGAAAACGCTGATTCCACATCAGGCGCAAAGGCACATTCTTCCAGTGTAGGTTGGGGGCCATAATCAGGGTTCCCTGGCGCACATTGACCAGACCGGGCAGCCCAACCCCGATTCCCAAAGGTCGCAAACCCTGTTCTTTCGCAATATTTAGTGCATTTTCGATGTAGGCTTCCGCCTGATTGATAACTTCCGTCTGCGTTTGAGAGGGCGACGTTTTTACTCTAATTTCCCACAGGGTTTCCGCTACAAAATTCGTCAGCAGAACCGAGATAAAGTCCACTCCAATTTCCACCCCAACCACGGCACCGCCGTCGGGCCGCAGCCCCAGCAAGATCGACGGGCGCCCAATTTTTGAATCTTGCAATTGGTCTTCGAATACCAGCCCATCTTCTATCAAAGAGGTGACAATATTCGAAACTGTCCCGCGCGTCAGGCCTGTAATATCCGCCACCTGGGCGCGGGAAACAGGCGCACGCAACCGGAGCGTGTTGAGAATGAGAGAGCGATTGACTTTGCGGACTTTTTCCTGGTCACCAGTGAACATAAAAAGCACCTAACTTTGTTTATTCGTTATATAAACTAACTGTCCTCATTATAAGAATTTTCCCAACAAATACAAGTATTTGTGGTGTGGATATGACAAAAATCCAAAAATAACAGGCATTTGTCATAGACAAAAATTGCCCCTTGAAACCTTGCACCGCTCCAAAAGGGCTACGGATTTCCTCCCACCCTTGTCCCAGGGGTAAGGAGAAGAAACACGCGAATTTATGCAATCGTCACAGGGCAAACAAAGACGCGCTTCTTAACGGGCATTTTTGCAGCGCCCTGCGCGAAATGTCCCTGCGGCGCGCCGCCGAACGCGTGGACGACCAGATGCGCTCGTACATGCAGACTCGTGCCATCTCCGCTCCTGGGCGGCGGGGAAACGCCTGCGCGCAAGGTCATCACCCACCATCACCTGCTCGGGCAGGTCTGGGGCACGGCCTACGAAAGCGAGATGCACATCCTGCGCGTCAACATCAGCAACCTGCGCCGCAAGATCGAACCCGACCCTGCCAGCGAGCCAGGAGTCGGCTATCGGCTCAAAACATAGGGAGAATCAAAAACACTCACGATTACTCGCGAGCGTTTTTGATTCCAGGCTGGGACGCAATCAACCCGCGCGCTGCTTGTAATGCACCGCTGAAACCGAGCGCAATCTGTCCGCGGCAACCTCGGGCGTGATGTCGCGCTGGGGCATGGCCAGCATTTCGTAACCGACCATGAATTTCCGCACCGTGGCCGAGCGCAGCAGCGGCGGATAGAAATGTGCGTGCAGCACCCACTCGGGATGCGCCTCCCCATCCGCGGGGGCCTGGTGGAATCCCATCGAGTACGGGAAGGAAATTTCGAACAGATTGTCGTAACGGGTCGTGACCTGCTTGAAGGCCTCCGCCAGCGCGGACACTTCAGGCGCAGTCAAGTCCGAAAGCGATTGCGTGGCGCGATGGGCAATGACCATCGTCTCGAACGGCCAGACCGCCCAAAACGGAACCAGCGCCGTGAAATGCTCGTTCGAGAACAGGATGCGTTCCTTAAGTCTTCGCTCCTCTTGCACGTAATCCAGCAGCAAGGGGTGTCCGTGCTGCGAAAAATAATCGCGCTGGGTGGCCAGTTCCTTGATGATCTCGTTGGGCAGCTGCGACTGCGCCCACAACTGGCTGTGCGGATGCGGGTTGGAGCAGCCCATCATGGCGCCCTTGTTCTCGAAGACCTGCACGTAACGCACGTAATCCTGCGCGGCCAGGTCAGCGGATTCACGCGTCCAGGTGGCGATGACCTTCTCGATGCTGGGCAGGTCGAGCTCGGGCAGGGTCAGGTCGTGGCGGGGCGAGAAGCAAACCACCCGACACGATCCGCGCTCGGGAACGGAAACCAGCAGGGGGTGAGTCGAAGCCGATTCCTCCAATGAGTCAGGCAGCAGCGCGGCGAAATCGTTGTCGAAGGTGAAAGTCCCGCTGTAATCGGGGTTGACTACTCCACCCGCGCGTTCATTGCGCGGACAAAGGTAGCAGGTGGGGTCGTAGGCGGGCAGGGACTCGGGCGGGGTCTTCTCCACCTGGCCCAGCCAGGGACGTTTGGCGCGGTGCGGCGAATTCAGCACCCACTCGCCCGTCAGGGCATTGAAACGACGATGGGGGGAATTGATCATAACACTTCCTCTTTAAAATGATGTGGCGCGGAATGGCATTCCGCGTACCCGTCCTTTGGCAGGAATCGATTTGTTTACGCCGCCGCCAAAAATGGATCTGCGTGGATGGATGGCAATGGCTGGTCTAAACGGTTTCAAAGGTCACTTCCAGCCATTCAAGAATATCATCGTCCCGCGTTTGTTGCAGTTGAAGTTCGATTCGCTCTGGCTGACAGGCAAGCGGATAGGTCAGCGCGCGCCCGCCAAAATAATGCTCTGTGATGTTGGCTGTTTTGTGTTCAGCAGCCAACACGTGTCGCAGGACACAAGTCCCATCTCCAAACGGGACGATGCCCAGGCGCGGCGATTCGGCCAGCCCGTCCGCAGTCAGCGAGGAGACCACCAGGCCGATCTCGGTATTCAAAATATCCTTGTAGGCCCTACTGGCAGGCTTGCCATCGAACTTGTGGGTGCGCAGCGCCAGCAGCACTGTTCTGCCCTGCTCGATGCGTTCCCACGAGGGCGAAAAGGCCGCGCGCAGCCCACCCTGTGCGTTTGCATCGATGGGCTGAATGCGGAAGGTCGTCCCGGGACGCAGGATGGCGGCCAGCCCATTATATTTGGCAATCCACTCGGGCTTCGGCAGGTCGCCGTTTTCGTCGCCGTCGAAGCAATGCAGGGAACCCAGCGTGCCCGACGGCGCGGAATCGAACCAGATGTCCAGCGCGGAGGCCCAGTCATAGCCCGAGGAGCCGTAGGTCGGCATGCCCAGCTCGCCGCACAGACTGCTGAAGAAGATGCGGCGGTTGGTCTCCAGGTCGTAATCGCCGCCGCAATAGACCAGGTCATCGGGGCTGTGCAAATCGTAATGCTCCAGCAGCAGCGGCGACAGGCCATAGTACATGATGACCAGGTTGGGATTCTCGGCCTTCATCGCGCCGACCACCACCTCCAGCCCCTTTTGGAGCAGCCGCTCCCCCGCCCAACGCAGGTCGGACGGCGCGGCCACATCCAGGGAGGGCAGCTCATAGCCGAAGTCGAATTTGATCAGGTCGGGCCGATAGCGGCGGATGAAGTCCCGTGCCCGCTCC
>JBMOMS010000128.1:0-13342 GCA_049324895.1 Chloroflexota bacterium | reverse complement strand
AAGCCAGGCACGGATCTTACCAAGTGGGCCGTGATCGCCTGCGACCAGTTCACCTCCGAGCCTGAGTATTGGGACAAGGTGGAAACCACCGTCGGCGACGCGCCCTCCACCCTCAACCTGACCTTCCCCGAGGTCTACCTCGAAAAGCCGGGCGGCGAGGAGCGCATTCAGAACATCCAGGCCACGATGAAGAAGTACCTGGATGCGGGCGTCTTCGAACCGCGCGATGGCTTCATCTACGTGGAGCGCAGCGTGGCAGGCAGGACCCGCAAGGGCATCGTGCTGGCCCTCGACCTGGAGCGCTACGATTACACCAAGGGTTCCTCCAGCCTGATCCGCGCCACCGAGGGAACCATCGTCGACCGTCTGCCCCCGCGCATGAAGATCCGCGAGGGCGCGGCGCTGGAATTCCCGCACATCCTGGTGTTGATCGACGACCCGAATCGCACCGTGATCGAACCGTTGATGGCGGCCAAGTCCCAGCTCGAAAAAATCTACGACTTCGACCTGATGCTCGACAGCGGACATTTGGCGGGCTATGCCGTGAGCGGCGACTTCGAGAACCAGGTGGTCGAGGCCCTGCGCGGACTGGCCCAGCCCGAGACCTTCGCCGCCAAGTACGGCATCGGCGCGGACCAGCCCGTGCTGCTCTTCGCGATGGGCGACGGCAATCACTCGCTGGCCACGGCCAAGGCCATCTGGGAAAAGATCAAGCCGCAGGTCGGCATGGATCATCCCGCCCGTTACGCGCTGGTCGAGATCGAAAACGTCCACGACGAGGGGTTGGAGTTCGAGCCGATCCATCGTGTGCTGTTCGGCCTGAAACAGGACTTGTACGCCTCCCTCGAATTCATCTTCGGCAAAAACTACTCCTATCGCCCCGTGGCCAGCGCCGCGGAAATGGTGGAGGCGGTGGACAATTCCAATGGTCAGAAACAGGCTGTGGGCCTGGTCGGGGGTGGCAAAGAGTTTGGCGTGGTCGAGATTGCCAATCCCACCTCCAACCTGCCGGTCGGCACCATCCAGGCCTTCCTCGACCCGTTCGTCAAGAGCGGCGGCGCGGAGAAGATCGACTACGTCCACGGCCAGGACGTGACCGTGCGCCTGGGCCTCCAGCCCGGCAACGCGGGCATCTACCTGCCCGGCATGTCCAAGTCCGACCTGTTCAAGACGGTCATCCTTGACGGCGCCCTGCCGCGCAAGACCTTCTCGATGGGCGAAGCGCGCGAAAAGCGCTTCTACATGGAAGCGCGCAAGATCGCGTAATTTATGTAGGGGCGACCCCTTGGGGCGCCCCTACATTTTATTTAATGCAGATTCAAAATCGGGGGGATACGGCGCAGTGAAGGTTACGCGCTCATCGGTGGCAGGATGCGTGAACGTTAAAGAAAAGGCGTGCAGCGCGGGACGGGCGATGATATCCGTTTCGGGCGCGGAGTAGAGCGCATCGCCCAGCAGCGGATAGCCCAACGCATAGGCGTGGACGCGGATCTGGTGCGTGCGCCCCGTCATCGGCATGGCCTCCAACAGGACGTTGGCCTGGCCCCGTTTAAGCACCTTGAGTCTCGTCTCGGAACGGAGTCCGTGGCGGTTGTCCACCATCGTGCGGTGCTTGTGCCCGACGTTCGCGCGCAATGGAAATTTGGTGGTCTTCTCGTCCCAGGGCGGAGTGCCGACCGTGATGGCGTGATAGACCTTCTCGATGGTGTGCTTCTCGAATTGAATATTCAACGAGCGATGCGCCTCCGCGGTTTTGGCAAAGACCATCACGCCGCTGGTGAACTTATCCAGGCGGTGGACAACAAATACCTGCTCGAATTGACCTTCGAGCATTTTAACAAGATACGGCGCGTCGGGTTCCCAGCCATCGGGGAGCACGGGCAGGCCCGCGGGTTTGTTGAGGATGATGATGTGGTCGTCGGAGTGGATGATTTGCATGAGACGGGGAAGGTCGATTTACAGGCTTTTCAATATGACTTGAATGTTCATCTTGAGTTCGGGAATATCGCGAACCACCACAGACCAAACCGCCTCGGTATCGATCCCAAAGTAGTGGTGCACGAGGATGTTACGCATCCCAATGATGTCAGCCCAGGGAACATTGGCGTGAAACGCCTGGAATTCGCCAGACAGGGCGCGGCAGGCCTCTCCAATAATGGTAATGTGGTGGACGATCCAGGTTTGGATTAGTTCATCAGTTTCGAAGGCCGCCTTCCCCTCAGCCGCATACTTTTCGATGCGTTCAATGGCCTCCAGGATGTCCAACAAGCGTTCGCGTTCGCCTCTCATAGCGGGCGGGCTTCCTTGAGCACCTGTGGTTTGATGCGTGGCCGCAAGCCCGCCTCGGTGACCACGTCCACAGGCAGGCCAAGCAGATGGTTCAACTCGCGCAGCAGGCGGGCCAGGTCGAGCAGGCTGCGCCCTGCCTCCAGGTTGACCAGAAAATCAATGTCGCTGTCGGGGCGGTTTTCCCCGCGCGCCACCGACCCGAAAATACGCACATCGATTGCGCCGTTGCGCGCCGCGATTTCGAGGATTTCTCTACGGTGACTCTTGAGCAGGGCCATAACATCCATAAAATAATTCTATCACAGGCGAATGCAACCCTTGACATTAACGCTACGTCAGGGTTTATATTTGGGACATGTTCACTGTAAAGCAACTCTCCAAACTGGCAGGCGTCACGCCGCGCACCTTGCATCACTACGATGACATTGGCCTGCTCAAACCGTCCCGCATTGGCGATAACGGTTATCGCTACTACGGGGAGGAGGCCCTGCTGCGGCTCCAGCAAATCCTGTTCTATCGCGAACTGGACATCCCGCTGGAAGACATCAAGAACATTATGGGACGCCATGATTTCGATGTGTTGGGCGCATTGCGCAGTCACAAGGAAGCGTTGCAGAAACAGGCCAGGCGGCTCGACCGCCTGATCCAGACCGTGGATCACACCATCGACTATTTGAAAGGAGGCACGAAAATGAGCGAAAAAGGACTCTTTGAAGGATTTAGCGAAGAGCAACAGGAGAAGTACGCCCTCGAAGCCGAGCAGATGTACGACCCCGAGACCGTGCGCGAATCCAACCGCAAGTGGAAAGGTTACTCCGCCGCGAAGAAGCAAGCCATTCTAGCCGAGGGCAAGGCTGTCTACACGGACATGATCGCGGTCATGCCCAGGGGCGCGGCCTCCCCCGAGGCCCAGGCCATTGTCGAACGCTGGCGCAAGCACATGGACTACTTCTGGACGCCGAACCTCGATCAACTGCAAGCCCTCGCGAACGGCTACGTGGAAGATCCGCGCTTCAAGGCCAACTTCGACAAGATGCACCCGCAGCTCGCGGAGTTCATGCGCGAGGCGGTGGCGGTATATGTGAAGGGGAAGAAGAAGTAAAAAGGAAGAAGAAAGAGGAAAGAGGAAAGAGCCAGAGACAATCTCTGGCTCTTTTCAATAAAGCTCTCCTCCGTGTCTCCGTGGTTAAGCTCTTTGTTACAACAACTTCTCGCTGACCAACAACTCCGCATTGTAGATCGATCCGCCTGCCGCGCCGCGGATGGTGTTGTGGGATAAGACCACGAACTTGATGTGCAGCAGTGGGTCGGGGCGGACGCGTCCGACCACGGTGGACATGCCCTTGCCAGTGAAGCGGTCGAGGCGCGGCTGGGGTCTGTCCGCTTCGGCGCGCACCAGGAGGACGGGATCAGGCGTGGAGGGGAGTCCCGCGGCGAGGGGATGGGCGCGGTAGGCGCTCAAGGCGGCAATGACCTCCTCGGGGCGGACGGGCGAGTCCAGTTCCACGCTGGCGCAGACGGTATGACCATCCACAACGGCCACGCGATTGGTATGCGCCGAGAATTTCACCTCCGCCAGTTGGATGCCCTGCGGGGTGAAACTTCCCAGCATCTTGCGCGGTTCCCATTCGACCTTCTCCTCTTCGCCGCCGATGTGGGGGATGACGTTGTCGATGATGTCGAGCGAGGGCACGCCCGGGTAGCCTGCGCCCGAAAGCGCCTGCAAGGAGACGACGAAGGCGCGCTTGAGACCGAATGAATCCTGGATGGCTTTGAGCGCCACGGTCAGGCCCGTGCTGGTGCAGTTGGGATTGGTCAGGATGGCGCCGCTCCAGCCGCGATGGAGACGCTGTTGTTTGATCAGCGCGATGTGGTCGGCGTTGACCTCGGGCAGCAGCAGGGGCGCATCCTCGGCGCGGCGGTAGGAGGAGGCGTTCGAGCACACGGCCATGCCTGCCTGCGCAAACTGCGGCTCCAGGTCTTTGGCCTGGTCGGCGGGCAAAGCGGAAAAGACAATCCGCGCGTCGTGAACCGAGTCGGGCAGGCAGGAGACGAGCGTCATTTCGCGCGCCCAATCGGGCATGGGATCGTTCAGCACCCAGCGGCAGGCCTCGGCGTATTTCTTGCCTTCGGAACGGTCGGAGGCGGCCAGGGCCACCACCTTGAACCAGGGGTGGTTGTCGAGCAGGGAAACAAAACGCTGGCCGACACTGCCTGTCGCGCCGAGCACAGCCACGGGGATAATGGGTTGGGACATGATGAATACTCCTTTGGATTTTATGTCGTTGCGAGGAGGCCGTAGGCCGACGAAGCAATCTCATGTTATGAGGAGATTGCTTCGGGCGGAAGAACGCCGCCCTCGCAATGACGGATGCTACTTAACGATCATCTCATGCAGCGCCTTCACGGCGCGCTCGGTGTCGGCAGAGTCGATCACGATGCTGATCGAGACCTCGGACGAACCCTGGGCGATAGCCAGCACGTTGACGCTGTGTACGCCGAGTTGATTGAAGACGTGGCCCGAAACGCCGGGCGTGTGCCGCATCCCCGCGCCGACCACGGTCAGGATGGCAACCTCGTCGGTCATCCACACGCGGTCGATGTCGCCGTCTTCGAGTTCTTCGGCGAAGACATTTTCCAGCGCGCCGACGATGCTGCCCGCCATGTCGAAGGGCACGGCAAAGCAGATGGATTGCTCGGACGAGGCCTGTGTGATGAGCGGGACGCTGGTGCCCGTGGAGGCCACCGCGCCGAAGGTGCGCGCCGCCACGCCCGGGACTCCCAACATGCCGCGCCCCTCGATGGTGACCAGCCGCTGTTGGCGGATGGCCGTCACCGCGCGGACGACGTCCCCGCTGTGGGCGGCGCGGTGTCCGTTGCCGTTGTTGGCGACCAGGCGCGTGCCAGGGTGGGACGGGTTGAACGTGTTGCAGATGCGCAGTCCGATGCCTGCATCCACCACGGGGCGGATGGTCTTGGGATGCAGCACCTTCGCACCGTAATAGGCCAGCTCCGCCACCTCGCTGTAGGTGACCTCGCCCAGCGTGCGCGCATCGGGGACAAGGCGCGGGTCGGCGGTCATCACGCCATCCACGTCCGTCCAGATCCACACGTCATCGGCGGGCAGGGCCGCGCCGAGGATGGCCGCGGAATAGTCCGAGCCGCCGCGCCCGAGGGTGGTGATGGCGCCCTTCTCCGTCGCGCCGATGAAGCCCGTCACCACGGGGACGAGGCCCTGGTCGAGCAGCGGATTGAGCACGCGCCGCGTCCGCTCGGTGGTCTGCGCAAAATCAGGATGGGCGTGCTGGAAACGGTCGTTGGTCAGGATCAATTCCGTGGCCTCGACGTATTTCGACGGCACGCCCGCGCTTTCGATGGCCGCCGAGAGAAGCCTGACGCTCATGCGTTCGCCCAGAGAGGCGACCGCATCCAACGCGCGCGGAGAGGCTTCACCCAGCACACCGATGGCGCGGCATAACTCGACGAACGAGTCGATCAACGCGCCGATCTCGGTGTTGACCTGCGCGCGGCGGGCGGGATCCGCGACCAGCTTGTCGGCCAGGTCGGCGTGGCTTTGACGGAGCCAGGCTGAGGCGCTGCGCAGAATGGTCAGGTCGCCCTGGGCGGCGTGCGTGGCCGAATTCAACAGGCGGTCGGTCGCGCCCGAGATGGCCGAGGTCACCACCACCACGCGTCCCCACTCGGCGCGGGTATCCTTGACGATCTGGACTGCGTTCGGCATGCCCACGCCCACGGAGGTGCCGCCATATTTCATGACCAGTGTTTTCGATGATTTCTCAGACATAACGCGCTCCTTGTTGAAAATAAAAACGCCCTGCGCGTAGCGCGCAGGGCGTTTGTGTGGACTTGTGCCGTCTTCTCAGGCTTGGCCAACCAAACGAACCCTACGCGCGGGGCGGAGGGTAGTCATGGTCATGGTCATGCCGAAGAAGTGGTTCATGTTGGGCGTGTTTATATCATTGGAGTGGAGATGCTGTCAAGCGGTCAACTGCTTGCGCCGCTGTAGCGTTTGACGCCCGCCTTCCAGACCAGCGAAGCGATCCACGCGCTGACGATGCTGACGGCCACGAAGAGCAGGATGCGCTCGACGGTCAGGTCGCCGCGCAGGGCCTGGAGCGGGACAGTGGTAGCCAGCGCGATGGGAATGATGTAGGTGACGATGATCCGCAGCCAGGCGGGATAGACAGTCACGGGGTAGCGGCCCGAGTCGAGCAGGGCTTGCAGGATGGTGACGTTGTTGTCGAACTTGGTGAACCAGAAGGTCAGGGCGATCAACACGATCCACAGGCTGTAGATGACGACCGCCCCCGAAATGGTCAGCAGGATGAAGGTCAGGATGCTGGGCAGGGTGGCCACGTCACCCGCCATATTGACACCGACCACGATCAGGATGACCGCCAGCACCAGATCCCAGATGCGCCAGACGGTGATGCGCGAGAAGGTGACCAGGAACATGCTGGGCGCAGGCTGCAGCAGGGTGTAATCGAGCGAACCGTCGCGGATGCTTTCATTGAAGCGCTGGGTGTTGGGCCAGATCAAGGCGATCATCAGGGTGTTGATCAGGCGGAAGACGCCCAGCAGGGCGATCAACTCGCCGATGCCCCATCCGCCCAGAGAGGTGGTATTGCTGAAGATGATGCTCAGGCCGAGCAGCTCCCAGCCGAGCCACATCAGGTTGAGCAGGATGTTGACCACGGTATCGGTGCGATAGGCCAGCGACATCTGCACGTTGACCTTGAAGAAGGTGGAAATGAGCTTTAAGAAATGCATGGTTTCCTTCTGTGTGTACCAGGAGGTTGCTTCGCAAAGACCGCTCGCAACGACATCATGAAAACCTACGCTCCCACGGCGGAGTATTGCTTCACGCCTCTGCTCCACACGAAATTGAAGAACAGGATGGACAGTCCCAGCCATATAAATCCGACCACGAAGCCCTGGATGATCTGAGGCGTGGTCAGCTTGCCCAGGATCAACTGGACGGGGTAATACATGAACAACTGGAAGGGCAGGAACTGGGCAATGTCCTGGACGAGTTTGGGCATGAGCGTGAGCGGCACGAACTGCCCCGAGAACAACAGGATCAACGCGTAATAAAACTCATGGATCGAGTACACGCGCGTCGTCCAGAAGGCCACCGAGGTGATGACCGCCGAGAGCAGGAAGCCGACGATGAATCCCAGCAGCATGGCGGGGATGGCGAGCAGGACTCCCTGCCAGGTGACGCCGCTGAAATCGGGTTTGAAGATGAGGGTCAGGATCAGCCAGACGGGCGTAAAGCCGATCAGGATCAAGGCCTTGAAGGCCAGATTGTTGACCAGGGTGTTGGTCAGTATCGGGTGGATCGGGCGGATGAGTTCGCTCGAAAGCGCGCCATCCTGGATCTTGTAGGCGAAATTGTGGATGACGATATTGCTGGTGAGTTGATCGGCCACCAGCAGAACCAGGTAGTAGTTGACAAAGTCGCCCGCGGTGAAGCCGTTCACGCTGCCCTTGCTGTTGGCGATGCTGGTCCATACGGCCAGGTAGATGATGGGCGAGACCAGCCAGTACAGCAGGTACATGATCAGGTTGGCGCGGTACTGCCACTGCTCGGCCCAGTTGACCTGCCAGAGGCGCTTGAAGATATTCAACACGTAAAACTCCTTACGTCATTGATTGAACGCCTGCTCGATGACCGACTCGATGGGCGGGTCGGCGATGGTGATGTCGTGGATGGGAAGCGTGGACAGCATCTCGGAGGTGACGCGCGTGACCTCGTCAGCGCGCACCTGGATGTAGCGTTTGTCCATATCCTCTTCGTTCTGGACTTCGGCGCCGTAGCGGCTCAAATCGTGCGAGTAGGCGTCTGCCAGCATGACGCCGATCAGCTTGAAGGGCGCGATCTTGCGCGAGAGGTCGGTCAGGCCGCCGTCATATTTGAGCTGGCCGTGGTCGATGATGATGACCCGCTCGCACAGGGCGGTGACGTCGGCCATGTAGTGGCTGGTCAGCAGGATCGTCGCGCCCGTCAGGCGGTTGTACTCGCGCAGGAACTCGCGGATGCGCGCCTGCCCCGTGATGTCCAGGCCGATGGTCGGCTCGTCGAGGAAGAGCACCTTCGGGCGGTGGAGCAGTCCCGCCGCGATCTCGCATTTCATGCGCTCGCCCAGCGACAGGTTGCGGACGGGTTTCTTCATCAACGGCTCGAGTTCGAGCAATTCATTGAGTTCCTTGTAGGTCTTTTTGTATTCGTCGTCGGGGATGCGGTAGATGGCCTGGTTGAGCAGGAACGAGTCGGCGGCGGGGATGTCCCACGACAGGCGGTTGCGCTGGCCCATCACCAGGGTCATCGAACGCAGGTACTCGGGTTTGCGCTCCCAGGGCGTGAAACCCAGCACGCTGGCTTTGCCGTGGCTGGGATGCAGCAGGCCCGAAAGCATCTTGAGCGTGGTGGTCTTGCCCGCGCCGTTCGGCCCGAGAAAGCCGACCACCTCGCCCGGCTCGATGTGAAAGCTGACTCTTTCGACGGCCTTCACATCCTTGTATTTACGTTTGAAGAAACTGCGCACCGCAGCGCCGAATCCGCCTTCGCGTTCGGGCACCTGGTACGTTTTGCTGAGCTGGTCAACGAGAATGGTATCCGGGGGCATAAAGTGATTTCTCCTGTGGGTGAGGAATGGATTGTATCACCGGCGGAGACGTGGGCGGTTCACAGGTTCTTTTGCGGGAATTCGAGTTCGAGCTGCGCGTCATCCTTTTTGCGGAAAAGGGTAATGTAAATTTCCTTGATTGCTGTGCCAAAGGAAGATTCATCCAGAGGGGCGGTCAGGACCGCGTGCGTCTGCCAGGATTGGTTCGAGAAGAAGATCAATGCCCGTACATCCCTGCTGGAAAGAACAGCGCGCATCTCGGCCACTCCCCGGGCCTGATACTCTTCCCGTAAGGCGGCCAGCATTCTGGAGGCCCAACTCTGCCTGCGCCACGCTTCGACCACGTATAGGCCATCCACCCACCCGCGGCCATCGCGCATACAGCCGCTCACAACCCCAATTAACTGACCGCCGCCCTTGAGGCAGAACGTGCTGCGATCCGTTTGGTTCAGCAAGGCAGGCCAATCTGCTTTAAGGGGCAAGGCCGCCAGCAGGGACAGGTCTGCTTCACAGATGGGGGCCAGGGTCAATGCAGTTGGGAGGGGAGGCTCCTTTCGCGCTGCCCGCCGCCAGGCCCAGATAAGACCGGGCAGGAGCGGAACCGCCAACGTGGCGACCACGATCCAGCCCGAGGCCTGGTAATACGGTTCGCTGGAACGCAGCAGGATAATCCCCACGACCATCATGTTGTAGGTGAAATGCGACATTAGGGTGGTTGTCAGGTCGAACTTGAGGAATACCAGCCCGAGCATTATTGCCACGATGGTCAATTCCACCCCCCGAGCGTAGATGGGATAAGAGACATAGCCCGTGTGCGCCGAGGCCCAAATCACTGCGGGGATCAACAACGCCAGCCACCTGCCCCTGCCCCGAAACATCCAGAGGAAAAGACCAATCCCTATCAAGCGGAAAATCAACTCCTCGGTGACTGCCGCGCCCAACCCGACCTCGTATGCAAACAGGAAGGGGAAGGGCGTGCCAAAAATGTTGCTATACCCGGATGTGACTGGCGACCACCATCCCAGGATATTTTGCGCAAAGAGATAGAATAAAACCACGTATCCCAACTGAATCCCGCCCAGGAACAGGCCGCGCAGCGCCGAACGACTAAACGTAACCCACTGCATCGGACCGCGCGCCCAGATTTTGTCCTCGCGCGGCCAAGCCAGCTTGTTGATGGCCTGGCCCAGCATCCAAATCGCAAGCACCATGAATGTGTAGAACAAGCCAATCAGGGCTATTCCCACGATATTGGAAAACCAGAAGGCGGCATAATTTTCGGTGGTATCGTACGAAAAGGGCAGGAGAGGCAGTGAATTGAGATATGCGGCCAGGGAGACCGCCCCGACCAGTAATGCAGGCGGGGCTGCACGACGGAAATCGGGACTTGTGAAACGGAAAGAGAGCAGGGCCAGCCCTGTGATGCCCAGGAAGCCCAGGGCCAGGGCAATGCCATTGACCAGGCCGGCATTATTACGTTCGGTGGCAAATTGGCGTTGGTAAGCCTCGGGAACCTTGATGTACTTGTACACGTGGCCTACCTGGTCACCCCGCACAATCACCCAATAGCGCAGCTCACTCTCCCCCGCCAAGAACCCATTCGACTTCCACACAAAGGTATGGTCTGTGCGTCCTCCCGGAAGCGTCTCGCTGGAAGATTCCACGGCTTCCCAATCTGCGGGATTCCATCCTGCATTGCGAACCAGGAAATCCTCGGCTAATACCTGAGCCTGGGCCTGGGGGATGTCAGCGCCCGGGGCTGTTTCCTCAACGCTGTGATCCAGCCCGAGGAAGCGCCCGTCGGGGGCCAGGTACACACGAAACTCTTCCTTCTGAAGCGGCTTGAACCAGCGCACCGACCAGTAGTACAGGGGCCAATCTTCCGCCGCCAGACGTCGGTTGGTCTCTTCGACGCCCAGTGTGCGTTGAAGATAGTATGAGGCATTGCTGTCGCTAGAAAAGGATAGCGCCGACTTGTATCCCTCCGCATCATAGCCGAAATCGCGCAGGGTAGTTTCCGCAATCTTTTCGGCCTGGGAACGCGAGATGGATACATCGATGGCCGCATCAGGGAGCGCGCTATCATACAAGCTCAAAAAAACGATTCCCCCAGCAATGCCGAGGGCGGCAATCAACAAGTCCAGCCAGGAAAATGGCCTGGGGCGGGCAACTGCAAAGGTACGGTTCATGATCCCTCCGTTCGTGGTTTATGCTGTTTCAATTTTGGCGGCTTTCTTCTTTTCCACTTTGTTATCTTTATTTTTACCCAACTCTGAAAAGATGACAGTATATGCGCTTAACATCTCTTCATATGTGGACTGAAATCTTTCCCTCCATTGAAAAAAGGAAAGAATGGACAGCAGCAGGGAAATCCCCAAACAGATCACAAATCGCAAATCCTGGAGATTTCCAGAAAGTAGAAGGACAACACTTAGAAAGCCAAAATTAAGCATGTTGCCCCTGGATAAACGAATGATATGGCCATGATACTGAAGGCGCGCTATGGTTTGAGGAGCGGCAAACTGATTGATAAAACCGATTGCAACATCATACTCCGTCCCGCTTTTATTGAACAACCTTTTACGAAATCTTCTATGAACTGGTGAAAATAAAGAATCTGCAACGAAATTAACAATTCCGCCAATCGTATAAGTAAGTGCCAAAAACAGGACCGCCAGTATGGGGATTATTTTGTCTATGGATTGAACAAGCTGGGGCAGTTTTGAGACTTCGGTTGGAAAAAGAAAAGACAGGAGGCAGAACAACCAGATATCTGCCATTGCCCCAAGAACCAGGTATTCGACCAGAAGGTCCGTTGTATTCATGATTTCATCCCTTCGTTCTATTTATATTCAATAGGCTCCACATCCCTTTTCTTTCCCTCTTTCCTCTTTCTCTCCCTCGCATAATAAAACGTCTCGCGCAACTGCGGTGTGACCAGGCTGGTCTCGCGATGTCCCATGCGCGTGCCGTGGAATTGCATCGTGCGGAACCAGAAGATCGAGGCGATGTTCTGCCACAGCACTCCCTCGCGCGCGGCGTGCCACAGGTCGCTCAGGATGTTGGTCGCGGTCAGGCGCAGAAAGTCGTAGTAGTTGAAATGCGCCTCGGGATAGATGCGGCGCAGCGCCATGGCCTCGCGCCGATAGCGATTGTACACCCCGCGCGGCGTCTCGTTGTGGACGTGGATGATCTCGGCCTCGGCCACATAGGCGATCTCGTGTCCCTGCTCCCTGGCCCACTTGGCCCAGGCCAGGTCTTCGAGTCCCGTCAAGGTTTCGTCGTAGGGATTGCGCTCCCACAGGCTTTTGCGAATGGCGGAGTTGGCGTTGTTGCAGAAGGCCGTCACCTGGCGCGGCTGGCTCAGGTCCGCATACCATTGGTGATAAATTTGCTGCTCGGAAAATTTGGCGTTGACGGGTCCGCGCTGCTTGCCGTAGGTCAACGCGACCTGCGCATCGGCGAACGGGCGCAGGAGCGTCTCCAGCCAATCGGGATAGACGGGATAGACGTGGGCGCTGGCGATGACGACCAGTTCCCGCGTCGCGGCCTGGACCCCGAGGTTGAGCGAGCGCCCAAACGTAAACTCCGCGGACGGGATGCGCACGATGCGCGCCCCGAAGGACTCGGCCACCGCGACGGTGCCGTCGGTCGAGCCCGAGTCGACCAGGATGACCTCCACGTCACGGACGGTCTGCTGGCGGATGCCTTCCAGCAAACGCGGCAGGTGGACGGCTTCATTGTAGGCGCGGATGACGAGGGAGCAGTTCATCGTTTATTCCGTCATTGCGAGGAGGAGCGAAGCGATGGCGAAGCAATCTCCGCATAACAGAAACTTACATTCGATTGGGAGGTTACTTTGTTGGGAAGAGCACCCTCCTCGCAACGACATGTCACCAATCATTATTTTGCTCATATCCCAACCTTACCAACAGGTCGCCCGCCGCATCCTTGAAGAGGCGTTTGTGCTCGTCGGTAAAATGCTTGCTCCACTCGCCCGTTTTGCCCGAGCGAAAGGTGGGCGACTTGGTCGGGTTGATGGACTCTTCCATCGCGGACAGGATCCGCTCGCAGGGCGCGGAGAGCGGGGCGCGGACCAGCAGGTGGTCGAGGATGCGGGCCAGGGTCGCGGCGCGGGCGTGGATCAAATCTTCGAAGTGCAGGGTCAGCACCTCGGGGCGGTCCAGCCAGCCGAGGTAGGGCGCGAAGCGTTCCGCGATGTTCGGGAATTCGACGTCCGCATCGGGCCGTCCCAGAATACTGACCTTGAGCCGCGCGTCGAAATCGGGGAGCGACTGGTAGTATTCGTGATGAACGTGGCGCTGCTCCATATCGGTCACGTAGAAGACGTGCGAGACCACCACGTCGCGCGGGTCGCGGAAGATGAAGTACGGCGCGAAGCG
>JBMOMS010000127.1:0-13359 GCA_049324895.1 Chloroflexota bacterium | reverse complement strand
TGCTTAAAATGCCTCGAAACACCGCAAAACCGATTCGAGAAAAATTAGAGCAGGTTGCCGTTGACCCATTTGCAGCCATCTCAAATGCAAAAAAGCTGCAAGGTAGAGATGGTTATCGTTTACGAGTTGGAGATTGGCGAGTCATTTACGAAGTCAACAAAAAAGAAGTGTTGATTATTGTTTTGAAAGTTGCCCCCAGAGGCGAGGTGTACGGATGAGCGTTCAAATAATCAAACAAGATGATAAGCCGGAATGGGCTGTTATTCCTTACGAGACTTATTTGGAACTTGTGGAAAAAGCTGAAATATTGCTTGATGTCCAGGACTACGACAGCGCAAAGGCTTCCTTACAGCGCGGCGATGACGAATTGATTCCCAGTGAAATCGTTTATGCCATTCTTGATGGAGAAAATGCCATCAAGGTATGGCGCGTGTTTCGCAAAATGTCCCAGCAAGAATTGGCAGAAAAAGCAGGAATTAGTATTCCGTATTTATCACAGTTGGAAACTAATAAACGTACAGGCTCGATTGAAGTTTTATCTGCCATTTCAAAGACTCTACATGTTTCTCTTGAAAACATAATTCCCGTGCAATCATAACGCTGCCCCACCGATACATTGCAGCGTCAAGGATTGGACAGGAAATTGATTGAAAAGACGGCACCTACGGCCAGCATTTCGCGCAGCGTGGATTCGGGCCGCTACGCGTCCTGCTTCCAAGCGGAGTCCACTTCCACACGCAGGTCAATGTCAAAGCATTGGGCGCTGGCGCTAAACAAATTCATCAAACAAAGGATGGAAGTATAAGATGGAACAAATTTCAAACCCCATAGACACCACCCAAATCACCGTAGCAAAGAAAATGCTTGCGCTGGAAAATCAAGTAAAGGGTGGAATAAGTTGGTTTTTTTGGATTGCAGGTTTATCCATATTAAACTCAATCATCTTTTTTTCTGGCGGCTCAATAACTTTTGTTGTTGGGTTAGGCGTAACTCAATTTATTGATGGTTTTGTCTCTGTTCTTGTCAAGGATTTAAGTGCTGGAGCGGGTACAGTCTTTCGTGTTATTGGATTTGGCTTGGATTTTCTTTTCGCTGCCGTTTTTGCAGCGGGCGGAATATTGGGGCGTAAAAAAATCCGATGGGCTGTCATTGTTGGCATGGTCTTATATGGTTTTGACGGCTTGCTGACTCTTGCTTTTGGGGATTGGTTCTCCACACTTTTTCACGTTCTTGCATTAGTTGGTTTATGGAATGGACAAAAGGCCATCGCTGAGTTAATACTTCTGGAAAGAAGTCAATCATCGGGTGACTTTGCTTCTCTACAAAAACTAATAGCGGAAAAACCACCCGTTGACACTGCCACATACCAGAAAAATATCATTCGCTTTTCCCTGATAATTATTATTCCCTTCTTGTTGCTTCTCGCTTTTCTGGTTATTATGACTCTGATCAGCTCAAGGTAAAAGGCGTGTTCCCATCCAAAATGCGCCCAATTATGGTCGGGGGCGGTTGCCTCCCCCAGCCACTCCCAAACCGGACACGAACCCTTCGATAGCAATTGGGCTGGCTGGCGTTCTACCACCAAGTAGAGTTCGCGCTTGGCTACACGCAGGTCAATATCAAGGTGTTGGGCACTTCTCCAACATGCAGTTCATCACTTGAATGACAAAGGAAAATTCCATGTCAGATAAAGCAGGTACACATTCCATCATGTTGCGCATTCGACGTATCACATACGAAGACGCCTATGTTGCGGTACCGGTTACCGATGCGCTCATGAGAAAAAAAGAAGACGGCTCTTTTGGACTGGACGTTGACGCTCTTGTTGTCGAAGCCCTACGAATTAGTGATGATCAGCAAGTGGAGTGGCAAGTGGAATCTTCGGAAAAAGAACCACATCCTACACAAAAACCGAAGCCGGAAGACCGCAAGGTCCATGACGCCTTCCATCGTTAGCCTCAGTTTCAAAAGTCCCATCTTTTTACATGTAATACCCACGGGTGAAAATTGCGCTTTCCATCCTCTAAAAAAGCGCAATTTTCACCCGAGCGCGGTATAAACTGCTGGTGCATGTGTAAAGGGCCGCGAGAGGCGCGAGATTAAGTCCAACATTGCAGTTTTTGCACTCGGAATACCAATGAGCCAAATTGTTGTTGTCAATTAGCGTTGTGGCGCGTCAAATTTTTGAGAACAGCGCGATTCTATGACGACAGCATGGGAGTTCTTGAAAGGAACCCGGTCATGAGAAAATTGATGGCGCTCGAACACATATCCCTCGATGGGGTGATACAGGCCCCAGGCGGGCCAGACGAAGATACCAGCGGCGGCTTCGCGCATGGCGGTTGGATTTCGCCCCATTCCGACGCGATTCTTGGAACGGCCTTGAGAAGGCAGATGAACAAGCCATTCGACTTGCTGTTGGGGCGCAAAACCTTCGACATTTGGGCGCCATACTGGCCGCACCATGCGGATATATGGCCCGGCGTCAACAGGGCCACCAAGTACGTCGCCTCGAATACCCTGACCTCCGGCGAATGGCAGCCGTCCGTGTTTTTCAGCGGGGATATTGCGGAAAAAGTCGCCGAAATCAAGCAGCAGACGGGGCCGGATTTGCACGTTTGGGGGAGCGCCAATCTCCTTCAAACACTCATCCGGCACGATTTGGTGGATGCGTTCTGGCTGATGATATATCCGATCACGTTGGGCGCGGGAAAACGGTTGTTTGCCGAAGGCGCAATCCCGGCGGCGTTCAAGGTGACGGAAAGTCAAGTCACCTCGAATGGCGTCATAATCGTGAATTACGAGCGCGCAGGCACGATCACAATCGGGAGTTGACGTATTGCGCGATAAAGAATGCCGATAGTGGGTGTGCATGATGAAAATTACGGGTATGCGGAATGCCACCCGCAGGGTATTCCGCACCTCATCACGTACTTGATGCCACCACCAGAATGCCCACGGGTGAAAATGGCGCATTCACCCGCCCCAAGGTATCTTCTCAATAATCAAGGGTATTTTGGAGTGCGCAAGTCTACTTGCGCGTTATCCCGAAGTAGAACTCCGGGACTCCAGAGCACGCCCCGAAATTTTGAGAAGGTACGCCCCAAGAAGGCAATTATGGTATTTTCCCAATAACCGGGGGAGTTTGGAGTGTGCAGGTTTTCCCTGTACATTGGCTCGAAGTGGAACCCCGGGACTCCGGGGCAGGCCCCAAACGTTGTGAAGATGTTTTTTTGCCTTGTTTTTACCAAAACGTTTTGGTAAAATCCCTTCCATGCCCACCATTCGTGATGTCGCCCAAAGACTCAATATATCCATCACCACCGTTTCGCGCGCCCTGGACGGGTACGCTGACGTCTCCGAGGAGACCCGCCAGCGCGTGATCGAAACTGCGCGGGAGATGGGCTACGCGCCCAATCGCGCCGCCCGTCAACTGCGCCGCCAGCGGACGGACAGCATCGGCTACATCGTCCCAGCCGCCAAGCCGCAGTTTGCCGATCCCTTTTTCGCGGAGTTCATCGCGGGCCTGGGAGACGAAGCCGCCACCAGGAATTACGACCTGCTGGTCTCCACCGCTCCGCCCAACTCTGCGGAGGAGCAGGCCCTCTATCGCCGCTGGGTGCAGGGCGAAAAAGTGGACGGGGTGATTCTCAACCGCACCCGCTTGAGCGACTGGCGCGTGGATTTTTTACGGGAGAACAAAATCCCGTTTGCCTGCCTGGAACGTTCCCTCGACCAGACGGAGGATTTCCTGGGCGTGGAAACCGACATCAACGATGGCTACCTGGAATTGCTCGGGCATTTGGCGGCCCAGGGCCACAGCCACATCGCCTTCATCGGCGCGGACGCCGGTCTCACGCTCCAGCATGACCGTTTGCAGGCCTTCCAAAAATCGCTGGCCGCGCTCCAC
This sequence comes from Chloroflexota bacterium, assembly GCA_049324895.1. Taxonomy (GTDB): domain Bacteria; phylum Chloroflexota; class Anaerolineae; order Anaerolineales; family Villigracilaceae; genus JACPVF01. Next base: position 9,449 of record JBMOMS010000127.1, on the reverse strand, counting down.
ATCCAGCCGCAGCCCGGCTTGATCGTCCCAGGCGACCTGACACCCGAGGGCGGGTACCAGGCCATGCTCAGGCTGCTCACCAGCGAGCACCCTCCCAGTGCGGTGGTGTGCGTCAACGACCTGACGGCCATCGGCGCCATGCACGCCGCGCACGACCAGGGATACGTGGTCGGGCGCGACATCGCCATCGCAGGCTTCGACGGCGTCGCCGACTCGGCGCACACCCAGCCTCCCTTGACCACGCTCGACCAGCCCGTATACACCATCGCGCGCACCCTGACCAGGCTTTTATTGAAGGCCATTGCGCATGAGGAGATCGGGGAACGGGTCGTCACCATCCAACCGAATTTATTGATCCGTGCTTCCACCGGAGGAAAGAAATGATCTGGTTCGAATTACTCATCTGCGGCGCTTTCCTGATTTGGGCCGCCAGCATTCTCTCGAAATACGGCGACATCATCGCCGAGAAGACCGGCCTGGGACGGGCCTGGATCGGCGCCATTTTGATCGCGGGCGTCACGTCCCTGCCCGAACTGTCCTCGGGCGTCTCGGCTGTGGTCTGGCTGGACGCTCCCAACCTGGCGGCAGGCGCCGTGCTGGGAAGCTGCCTGTTCAACCTGGCCCTGATTGCCATGATGGATCTGGCCTACCAGCCCGGGCGTGTGCTGGCCAAAGCCCAGGACGTTCACATCCTCTCGGGCGGACTGGGCATCCTGCTGCTGGGCATGGTCGCCCTGGGCGTGGAGGTCGGCGCGAATATGAACGGCTTTGGCTTTTTTGGCATCAGCGTCCTGAGTGTTGCCCTGGTCGTGCTGTACGCCCTGGGCGGCAGGATGATCGCCCGCCTCGAACAACAGCGCATGACCGAGGTGCTGGAGCAGGAAGCCAAAGAACAGCACTATGAAAAGATCAGCGCCCGCAGGGCCTACATCGTGTTCATCCTGAACGCCGTGGCCGTGGTCGCGCTGGGCATCTGGCTTTCCAGCATTGGCGACCGCCTCTCGGCTACGACGGGACTCTCGCGCAGCTTTGTCGGCAACCTATTCCTGGCAACCACCACCTCCCTGCCAGAGATCGCCGCCAGCCTGGCCGCCATCCGCCTGGGCGCCATCGACCTGGCCATCGGCAACGTGCTGGGCAGCAACCTGTTCAACATCATGCTGTTTGCCATTTATGACATCTTCGATGGACGCGCCAACTTCTGGGCTTCGTTGAATAACGCCAACGCCTTCGCCGCCGTGATGACCATGATGATGACCGGCGTGGTCATCATCAGCCTGATGTACCGCGCCTCGCCGCGCCTGCCCTATCGCTTCTCCTGGGACGGCCTGGCGCTGGCGGGCATGTACCTCGGCTCGATGGTTGTCCTCTACTGGCTGAGTTAACAAAATTGTCGGAGCGCGGGCTTCAGTCCGCAATTCCAGTGCAGACGAAAGTCCGCGTTCCGATTCTCGACTCATTATCAAAGGAGTTCCCATGCACATATCCGACTGCATGAAACGCAACATCTTCTCCATCCAAAAGAGCAATACGCTGGGGGAAGCCGTCAGGATCTTTGCGGAACGTCACATTGGCACCCTGCCCGTGGTGGATGAACAGGGTGCGCTGGTTGGGCTGCTGCAACTGCGCGACCTGCTGACCCTGGTCATGCCCGACTTCGTAAAATTCATCGAAGACTTCGACTTCGTGATGGATTTCGGCGCGGCCGAGAATCGCCAACCCAGCCCCGAACTGCTGGCTAAAAAGGTGGGGGAGTTCATGCGCCCGCCCGAGGCGGTGGAGGCGACCAGCGGCCTGCTGCGCGCCTCGGCCCTGCTCCACAAACACGACCTGCACGACCTGCCCGTCGTCGACGCGAACGGGAAACTGGTCGGCATCGCTTCGCGCGTGGACGTTGGCACGGCTTTCCTTAAAGGTTGGAATATTTCGCAGGGCGGTGGCGCATGATCGCGGGCGTGGTCGCGCTCCTGATCTTTGGGGCGACGCTGTATGTGATCTTCACCGAAAAAATGAATCGCACCATTGCCGCCGTGGCAGGCGCGGCGCTGATGCTTGTCAGCGGCCTGCTGCTGGGCTTTTACACCGAGGAACAGGCCATCGACACCGTCGACATCGAGACCATTGGCCTGCTGCTGGGCATGATGATCCTGGTTGCCCTGCTCGAACCGACGGGCTTCTTCCAATACCTGGCGGTACAGGCCGCGCGCATCTCGAAAGGCAAGCCCGTGCGCCTGCTGGTGCTGCTCGGCTCGGTGACCACGGTGCTTTCGATGTTCCTGGACAACGTCACCACCGTGGTGCTGATCGCGCCCGTCACGATCCTGATCAGCGAAATCCTGGGGATGAATCCCGCGCCGTTTCTGATTGCCGAAGCACTCCTTTCGAATACGGGCGGCATCGCCACCCTGATCGGTGACCCGCCCAATATTTTGATTGCCTCTGCGGCGGGATTAAGCTTCAATGACTTCCTGGTCAACGCCCTGCCCATCGTGGCCGTGGCCTGGTTGGCCGCCCTGTTCCTGTTGCGCCACCTGTTCCGCCGCGAACTGGCCGTCAGCCCCGAAAACGCGGACGCGGTGCTGCACCTGAATCCCGCCGAAGCGCTGGATGATTGGCCCAACGCGCGCCGTGTGTTGATCGTGCTCGGAATCGCCATCCTGCTGTTCTTTTTCGAAAGGACACTGGGAATCAGCCCCGCCTTCATTGCGGTCACGGCAGCCTCGGCCGCGCTGGCCTGGGTGCGTCCCGACATCCGCAAAATTCTGGAAAAGATCGAGTGGAGCGTGCTGGCCTTCTTCGTGGCGCTCTTCGTGCTGGTCGGCGGGTTGGAACATGCGGGCGTGCTGGGACAACTGGCGGGACTGGTCGCCAGCGTCAGCAGCGCCAATCCCGTCGTGCTGGGCGTCGGCCTGCTTTGGCTGGTGGCGGGACTCTCCGCCGTGGTCGATAACATCCCGATCACCATCGCGCTCATCCCCGTCATCCAGGGCCTGGAAGGCTCGGGCATCAACGTCGGCCCGCTGTGGTGGGCGCTGGCCTTCGGCGCGGGCCTGGGCGGAAACGGGACGATCATCGGCTCGACCGCCAATGTGGTGGTGGCCTCCCTCTCAGAGCGGACGCGCTCTCCCATCACCTCGGCCCTGTGGAGCAAGCGCGGCCTGCCCGTCATGCTGGCCACGCTGATCGTGACCACCATCCTGTACATTCTGGCATTTCCATTTCTAAGCAAATAATATTCTCCCAATCGCTGCCTTTCTGAAAGGAAACCATCCCGAGGTAAATCAGGATCTATAAAAATATGTCGGCAATTTCTGACGAAAAAAACAGCAATATTCGCACTGAAATCGAGGAATACCTGGATATCAGACAACAGCGCCGCTGGATATTCCCACGGGCGGCCCTGGTGGGTGCTTGTGCAGGCATCGCCGCCCTGCTCTTCCGGGGCGCGCTGGCGGGTGCGGATACTTTGAGAAATGGTCTGCTCGACTGGGCCCATCAATTCCCCCAGTGGGGCTGGATATTTCCCATTTTGACGACCATGCTGGGTGCTGGAATTTCCGTGGCCATCACGCGTCGTTACGCCCCCGAAGCCAGCGGAAGCGGCATTCCGCACCTGGAGGCGGTTCTGCACCGCTTCCGAAAATTGGAATGGAAACGCGTCCTGCCTGTCAAATTTTTCGGCGGGATTCTGGCCATTGGCGGCGGGTTGGCCCTCGGGCGCGAAGGTCCCACCGTTCAGATGGGCGGCGCGGTCGGGGATGCGATTTCACGCTGGTTGAAAGTATCGGAACGCGAACGCCTGACCCTCATCTCTGCCGGGGCAGGCGCCGGGCTGGCCGCCGCCTTCAATGCCCCGCTCTCGGGCCTGGTATTCGTGCTGGAAGAAGTGCGCCGCGACTTTCAGCCGATCGTGTTTGGCGCGGCCTTCGTAGCCGCGGCGGTGGCGGATATCATCGCGCGCATTGGCTCGGGACAATTCCCGGTTTTTTCGGTTCCAAGTTATTCCGTTCCCCCGCTGACGGCCCTGCCCATCTTCGCCCTGCTGGGAATCATAGCCGGGCTGTTCGGCGTGGTCTTCAATCGCAGCCTGCTGGCGTCCATCGAAGCGTATGCGCGTGTGCCCGCCCGTTTTGCAATTCCAGCCGCCGCCATCACGGGAGCCCTGGTTGGGCTGGTGGGCTGGTATTCCCCACAACTCATCGGCAGCGGCCACGCACTGGCCGAGTCTGCTCTCAAAGGCGACCTGCTGCTTTCGGCCATCCCGCTCTTCTTTGTTATTCGATTCGTTCTGACAACATCCAGTTATGGAACGGGCGCGCCGGGCGGAATCTTTGCGCCCCTGCTTGTGCTGGGCGCATTGGTTGGATTGGCCGTCGGGCAAATGGCCCATAACCTCGCGCCCGAAATTGTGCCCATCCCAGCGGCCTTTGCGGTGGTCGGGATGGCTGCATTTTTCACAGCCATCGTGCGCGCCCCGCTCACAGGCATCATGCTCATCATCGAAATGACGGGCAATTATTCGCAAATGCTGCCATTGCTGGTGAGCTGCTTCTGCGCCTATTCCGTCGCTGAATTCCTTAAGGATCTGCCCATTTACGAGGCGCTGTTGGAACGCGACCTGAAACGCGGCGGCGACGAATCCCTGCTGAAGGAGCCTGTGGTCATGGACTTTACCATCCAGGAAAACGCGCCCTTCGCAGGGATGGAAGTCCGCTCCCTGGGATTGCCATCTGGCTGCATCCTCGTGCGCTGCTCCGATGGAAAGCGCGAGTGGGTTCCAAAGGCCAATACCCGTCTGACATCCCACATGCGCATCACCGCCGTGATCGCGCCCGAGGCGTCTCTCAGCCTCAGCATTTTACGAAGAGGCTGCAGTACAGCCAATGAGAGCGCGAAAAGGTCAAGGCAGCAGCCGCCAGAGTAGCCATGGATATTTTTACCCAGTTCTTCCAATCCTCCCCCTTTGCCCTGCCGCTGTTCATCTTCACCGCCCGCGTGATGGATGTGAGCCTCGGCACACTGCGCATCATCTCGCTTTCGCGCGGGCGCAAATATCTGGCGCCCATCCTGGGTTTCTTCGAGGTCTTCATCTGGGTGGTGGCCATCAGCCAGTTGGTGCGCAACCTGACCGACATCAGCGGATACCTGGCCTACGCGGCAGGCTTCGCGGTTGGCAATTACATCGGCATGTGGCTGGAGGAAAAGCTGGCGCTGGGCATGTTGACCCTGCGCATCTTCGCCGTCAGGGAGGGGGATGAACTCTCGAAGCGGCTGGCAGGCGCGGGCTTCGGCGTGACCGTGCTCGAAGGCCACGGGGCCGAGGCGGAGGTCAAAGTCCTGTTCGTCATCATCCAGCGGCGGGATTTGGAACAGGTCGTTCAAATCATCCGCGAGGTCAACCCAAAGATTTTCTATTCCGTGGAGGAAGTGCGCGCCTCGAACCAGGGCGTCTTTCCCAATCAACCGCACAGGGCCCAACGCTATCGTCATTTCTTCAACTGGGCCAAGCGGAAGTAACCAGAAAGGAGCACCATGTGCGGATTTGTCGGATGTCATCCGAACAACCAACAGCAGGGGATCGAAAAGGCCATTCAACGGCTGGCCCACCGCGGGCCGGACGAACAGAGGGTCACCTCCACACCGCTGGGCACGCTGGGACATGCGAGGCTGTCCATCCTGGACGTGGCGGAAAGCCACCAGCCCATGAGCGATGGGCCGCGCTGGATCGTATTCAATGGCGAGGTCTACAATTTCCAAGCCCTGCGCCAGACCCTGCCCGCCCCGTGGAAGACCCACGGCGACACCGAAGTGGTCTTGAAACTGCTCAACCAGAAGGGCGCCCGCGCCATCAGCGAACTCGACGGCATGTTTGCCTTCGTTACGTTCGACGACGGCATCCTCCTGGCCCGCGACCCGTTGGGCATCAAGCCGCTCTACTTCATCCAGGATCATTCCACGCTCTACTTCGCGTCGGAAATCAAAGCCCTGCTGGACTTCCCGGGTGAGATCGTTGAGTTTCCTGCCGGCCACACCTGGGACGGGGAAGGCAACTGGAAACAGTATTTCACTCCCTTCGACATCCAGATCGACGAGACGATCCAGGCAGCGGATGGGGAATTATACGAACGCATCCGTTCGACCCTGCGGCGGGCCGTCCAAAAGCGGCTGATCGCCGACCCCGATATTCCCGTGGGCGTCAGCCTCTCGGGCGGGCTGGACAGCAGCCTGATCGCCGCCCTGGCGCGTGAAGGCCGCGATGAATTGAACACCTTTGTGGTCGGCATGTTGGGCAGTGAAGACATCGAGCGCTCCGAGGAGGTGGCCCGCGCGCTGGGCACCCACCATCACATCTATCGGTACGATTTCGCCGAAATGCTCCAGGTGCTGCCCGAGGTCATCTACCACCTCGAGTCCTTCGATGCCGCGCTGGTGCGCAGCGCCATCCCAAATTACTTCCTGGCGCGGCTGGCAAGCCAACACGTCAAGGTTATGCTGACAGGCGAGGGCGCGGATGAACTCTTCGGCGGGTATGAATATCTCAGGGATGTGACCAACCCCGCATACTTCCACGGTGAATTATGCCTGACCCTGGACGCCCTGCACAACACCAACCTGCAGCGCACCGACCGCATGACCATGGCCCACGGCATCGAAGGCCGCGTCCCCTTCCTGGACATGGAGATGGTGCGCCTGGCCCTGAGCGTTCCCCCCGCCCTGAAGTTCCACAGCCAGGCCGTCCCCGAAAAGCTGCTCCTGCGGGAAGCCTTCGAGGGCTACATCCCCAACTCTGTGCTCTACCGCCCCAAACAAAAATTCTCGCAGGGCGCAGGCTCGATGAACCTGTTGGCCGAATACGCCGACAGCAAGATCACCGACGCCATGTTCTCCGCCGCGCAGGTCGAATATGCGTCAGCCAGCCTGCGTTCGAAGGAGGAACTGCTGTACTTCCGCATCTTCCGTGAACAATTCGGCGAGCGGCTTGACCCTGAGTCTGTCGGCCGCACCCGTTCCGTGGCCACAGGCGAGTTGAATTAGCGGTATCGATACGGGATTTTTTTTGTGGAGGTAATAATTGAAATATATGGTGACAAAGCTCTTCTCGGAATTTTTCGAGAGCGAACGGTCGTCAGGCATTGTCCTGCTTTGCAGCGCAATCCTTGCGATGCTGGCGGCAAACTCGCCCTTCGGCGCCCAATTCCTCGATTTTTGGCACATCGACATTGGTTTCGACCTGGGCGTCATTCATCTGCATCATGATCTTGCCCACTGGGTCAATGATGGCTTGATGGCCGTTTTCTTCCTGCTCATTGGCCTGGAAATCGAACGCGAACTATATGTCGGTGAACTCTCGGACAGAAGAAAGGCCTCCCTGCCTATTTTTGCCGCAATCGGCGGCGTAATCACCCCGGCCCTGATCCACTATTTTCTGAACAGGGGCCTGTCGACCCAGTCGGGCTTCGGCATTCCCATGGCCACGGATATTGCGTTTGCGCTGGGCATTCTGGCGCTGCTCGGCAAAAAAGCGCCGCTTTCGCTCAAAGTCTTTCTGACCGCGTTTGCCATCATCGATGACCTGATCGCCATTCTCGTCATCGTCCTGTTCTATGCCGCGGACATTTCGCTGGGCTACCTGGCCTTGGCGGGCGGCGTTTTCGCCCTCCTGATGCTGCTCCATTGGAGGAAAGTCCGCTCACTGCCGATCTACCTGTCCCTGGGCCTGTTGATGTGGTACCTGGTTCTGCAATCGGGTGTGCATGCGTCCATTGCGGGCGTGCTGCTTGCCTTTGCCATCCCATTCACCGACGGGACTGCCAATTCGCCGTCCTATCGCTTGCAGCATGCCCTGCACAAACCCGTTGCCTTTATCGTCATGCCGATCTTTGCCCTGGCCAACACGGGAGTTGTGCTCTCCGGCGGATCACTGGCAAATCTCATCACACCCAATACGCTGGGAATTTTCGCGGGACTGCTCGTGGGCAAGCCCCTGGGCATCACCCTCTTCTCCTACCTGGCCTCCAAAACCAGGGCGGCCAGCCTCCCCGACGATGTTTCCCTGCAAAGCCTGCTGGGAGCGGGCTTCCTGGGCGGCATCGGCTTCACCATGTCCATTTTCATCACCTTCCTGGCCTTTGGAGATACGGAGTTGGCCCAAAGTTCGAAACTGGCCATCATCCTGGGCTCCCTGTCTGCCGGTGTCATCGGGTACATCCTGCTCCATCGACAGGCGGCTTACGTTACAAAAAAACGAAAGGAGAGACGATGACTCAAAAAACTGTTGTGGCCGCCGCGCTGGGCGAATGCGTCCACGTGGCAGGTGTATCGAACTTCCTCAGGCTGGCCGAGCTGGCTGGCTGGCGAACGATCTTCCTCGGCCCGGCTGTCTCGGTGGCGGAGGTGCTGGAGGCCGCGCGCCGCGAGAAGGCTGACCTGGTCGGCGTCTCGTATCGACTGACGCCTGAAAATGGCGAGCGGCTGCTGGGCCTGTTCGCCGAGGAGGCCGCGGAACTACACGAAGCAGGCGTCAGGTTCGCCTTTGCAGGCACACCGCCGGTCGCGCAGAAAGCCGCCCAACTGGGCAATTTCTTCGAGCGCATCTTCGACGGCAGCGAGACGCCCGAACAGGTACTGGCCTGGCTCAAGGGACAGCCCGCCCGCAACCTGGGCGAAGCGGATTTTCCGCAAACCACCGTGGAGCGCATCCTGTGGAAGCGCCCCTACCCCATCCTGCGTCACCACTTCGGCCTGCCCACCATGGAAGCCACCCTGGCGGGCATCGAACAGATTGCTGAAGCGCAAGTCCTCGACCTAATCTCGCTGGGCACCGACCAGGACGCGCAGGAGAACTTCTTCCACCCCGAGCGGCAGGATCCGCGCCGCAAGGGAGCGGGCGGTGTGCCCGTGCGCAGCCCCGACGACTTCCGCGCGCTCTTCGCCGCCAGCCGCCGCGGAAACCATCCGCTGATGCGCGCCTACTCGGGCACCGACGATTTCATCCGCTACGCCGAGGTGCTGGTCGAAACCATCCACAACGCCTGGTGCGCCATCCCGCTCTACTGGTTCAACCAGATGGACGGGCGCGGCCCGTGGGACCTGGAAGGCTCGATCCGCGAACACCAACAGGTCATGCGCTGGTACGGCGAGCGCGGCATCCCCGTCGAGTTGAACGAACCGCATCACTGGGGCATGCGCGACGCCTCCGACGTGACCTACGTGGCGGCGGCCTTCCTCTCGGCCTACAATGCCAAACGCTGCGGCGTGAAAGATTACATCGCCCAGTTCATGTTCAACAGTCCGCCAGGCACCAGCGACGCAATGGACCTGGCCAAGATGCTGGCCGCGCAGGAGTTGATTGGGGGGGGGGGGGGGGGGGGGGGGGGGGGGGGGGGGGGGGGGGGGGGGGGGGGGGGGGGGGGGGGGGGGGGGGGGGGGGGGGGGGGGGGGGGGGGGGG
>JBMOMS010000126.1:0-13412 GCA_049324895.1 Chloroflexota bacterium | reverse complement strand
CGTTGAAATATTCATTGACGTCGAACTCCCCGCCCGACTTGACTCCCGTTTCGGACAGTCCCTGCGGGGGCGACTGCGGCTGAAGCGCGCGCACCGCCGCCACCAGTTCGGAGCAATTCGAGATGACGGTCCCATCCCGGGCGGGAGCGGGCATCAGGGCCTGGCAGGCCAGGGTCAGGACCAGGATCAACAGGACGGGCAACATTTTCTTCATGGCGACCTCCAACTCCATTGTACAGAATTCCGTTTGCGCGAACAAATCCCCGACGCCGCGCCAGGCCGCAAAGTTCCGCAATGGAACACTATGAATTCTGTTCGAACGTTCCATCCAAATGCAGATAGAAGGTTTCCACTTTCAAGTGCGGGAACAAGGCTTTGATCTTGGCATGTGCATCGCTCAGATCGCGGAGGTGGCGTTTGTAGGTCCCCTCGCGACCGTAAGCGCGGCAATCCTCGTGGTTGATCAGGCAGACCGTGTCGATGCTGTGAATTTGAACGGCAAGCTGAACATATTTCAAGACCATCTCGTAATCATGCACGCCGCCCGCCAGGGAGATGATGTCGAAGTTGTCGTACCCAAAACGGACCGTGATCCACGGCTGGAGGAATTTTTGCAGGCGGTAGTCCATGCAATGCACGACCAGGGCATCGCAGTGAATGGTGGGTTTACGGGATGGCATATCTCTCTCCTCTAAAGTTATCAATGCGCAGTTGTCAAACGTATAAAAAAACGAGGAGGTTGCTTCGTCGGCTTCGCCTCCTCGCAACGACATATATGAGCTATATCACCTCACCCTGGCCTCGCTTGAGGAATTTTCCGCTGCCGCGTTTGCCGAGCCACTGGTCGCCGTCGACGATCATCTGTCCGCGCAGGAAGACCTTTTCGGGATAGCCGACCAGGTCCCAGCCTTCGTACAGGTTGTAGTCGGTGCGCTGGTGCGACATAGCCACGCCGTATTTGACCTGTTTCTCGGGATCCCAGATAACGATGTCCGCATCCGCGCCGGGGACGAGCGCGCCCTTGCGCGGGTACAGGCCGAAAATTTTGGCGGGATTGGTACTCATGTAGGCCACGAACTGATTGGGCGTGATCTTCCCCGTGCGCACGCCATACGTCCACAGGATGGGCATGCGATCCTGAATGCCTGGCAGGCCGTTCGGGATTTTGGTAAAGTCGTCCCTGCCCAACTCCTTGCCTGGGATGGCGATCTCCTGACCCTCATAGACGATGGAACGGGTTCCGTCAAAGAAGAAGGGACAGTGATCCGTGCCGATGGTCTGTAAAGTTCCCTCGGTCAGCCCCTGCCAGATGCGGGCGTTGTCGGCTTTCGAGCGCATCGGCGGCGAGCAGATCCACTTGGCGCCGTCGGGACGGCGTAACTCGTCAATCGAAAAGAAGAGATACGGCGGACAGGTCTCGCCCATGACAGGCACGCCGCGCTCACGGGCGTACTTGAGCATGTCCACTTCCCCGCCCATGTTCATGTGGACGATGTAGACGGGCGCATCCGCCGTCTCAGCCATGGCGGCCATGCGCAAGGTCGCCTCGACCGCGCCCCAGCCGGGACGGGTCAGCGCGTGCCACTCGGGCGTGGTATGTCCGGCCGCGAGGGCCTCGGGAATGAGCGTCTCGATTACATCGCCGTTCTCGCAGTGCGCCATGATCAACATGCCGTTGTCTTTGGCGATGCGCAGGGCGCGGAAGATGCCGCCGTCATCCAGGCGCAGGCGTCCGTTGTAGGCAGTAAAAACCTTGAGGGTGGTGATGCCCATCTCGGCCAGAGAGGGAATCTCCCTGGCGATCTGGTCGTCGAAGTGCGTCAGGTTCATGTGGAAGGAATAGTCGATGGCGGCCTTCTGCGCCATCTCCATCCACACGTCGACCGAATATTTAAAGCCTTTTGATTCCTGAACTACAAAATCCATCGCAGTGGTCGTGCCGCCAAAAGCCGCGGCCTTGTGGCCCGTATAGTGATCGTCAGACGACACCGTGCCGAACATCGGCAGGTCGAGGTGGACATGCGGGTCGATGCCGCCCGGCAGGATCAGCCTGCCCGTGGCATCCACCACTTTGACGGAACCAGGCTCCAGGTCCGCACTGAGCACAGTCGAAGTGCCGATCTGGGCGATGGTCTCGCCCTCGATCAGAATATCCGCTTTGAAGGTATCCGAGGCGGTGACGAGAGTCCCGTTTTTGATAAGAGTACGGGTCATGTTCCAATTCTCCTATTTCCAAAATTCGAAGGCCATTTGTTTGACTTTGGGGCGGCGCTGGGCGCGGGCAGATAGTAACACGGCGCGGCCCGCCTGGGAACGGGTGAAAACGATCGCGCCGCCGCCGACATATTTCTGCCAGAAATGCGCGAATTGTTCGACCCGCTCCTTGCGCGAGGCCAGAATCTTCGGCACGGGATGATAGGCAGACGGATACATGCCTGCGTTTCGAATCCACATGCGCAGGGGCAGCCAGAAGGCGCGCAGGGCCAGGTTGGGCAGGCGGTCTTCGGTGCGCTGGATGAGGTAGCGTTGATCGACCACAGGCGCAAAGATTTCCTCGTAGGCGCTGATGAAGGTGGCAGCATCCTCGGGTGAAGCGTAATCGAGCATTACATCGTAGGTGTGAGCCTCGGTCTCGATCACGCGAACGTAATCGGCGCTGAGGTTGCGGCTGATAAGATTCTCGGCACGCAGGGTTTCCACCAGGGCCCGCGCCACATCGAACAGGATTGCATCGGGGATTTGTTCGGTGAAGAGTTTTTTGAGCAGGAGGTAAATCTGACGCAGGTTGAGCAAAAGGATTGCGCCCAAAATGGCGGCCATCAGGCCCAGGCCGCACAACAACAGGAACACAGAACCCGAGAAAATCAAAGACAGAACGGGGCGGGAGAAGTAGATCAGCGCCAATACTCCGGTCTGGATGAGCGCAAAGAGTACCTGCAAGGCCAGCGCCTTGACCGTATTTTGCAGCGTGAAGGCCGTGCGGATCTTCAGGTCACGCGCGTTGATGGATGTGGCGCGATAGGCAAAGTTGCTGTAATCCTCCCCAATGCCCCACAGGTCATAGACCTGGTCGCGGCGCTGCACCTGCTGGATCATGAAGCGGTTGTGCTTTCCAAAATCGATGCCCTTTAAATTGCCATGCTGATCGAGCCAGTCCTGCGCCAGGTATGGATTAACGTGCAGGATGCCCTTGGTGATCCTGCCGTGCGTGCGGGGATTGGATGTATTTGCAGAAGGCAGGACTGCCTTCACGTTGGGCGGTGGCACCTGTACCAATATGGAACCCATCTGATCCAGCGCATTGCCCTGCACCACCAGACCCCAGTATTGCTGGTGGCGCTTGATGAAACGATTGAAGTCCACGTCGCCGCGGTCGAAATCCTTGGCGACGCAGATCACGTCCCAGTTGTGGGCAACCTTGCGCCTCCAGTTCGGGTCGAGGCGGATGGTGCGCCCGCGCAATTGCTGGACGGAGGTGCTGGTGGTGACGCTGGTCAGGTCGATCAGTGTGTTGAGCGAGAGCGAGTCCCAGCCCTCGCCGAAGATGCCGCGCGTGCCGACCATGCACTGGATCAGGCCGCGGTCGAAGAGCGACGTCAACATGCGCACGTAGGTGCGCGGTGACCAGTCCCGGCCTTCGCCAACCACCTCGACAATGGCTTGATCCCGAGTCGCTTTGGCGCTGCAGGCCGCCTTGAGCTTTTGCTGCTGCAAATACGCGTCGAACTCATGCAGGAGTACTTCCTGCGCCGAGGCGGGAATCATCAGCGACCTGCCCGTGATCAAAACAGGATTCAAGTGCCTGACGTCGGCATGTGAGACCAGCAGACGAAAGGCGCGGATGGCGCTGCCCGCATCCGAATCCAGCACACCCTTCAAGCGCGGCACACCCGTCCCAACCTGCTCGAAGTCCGTGACGACGATGGCGCGTAGTTGGGCGCCCAGCGCCCTGGATTCCGCTTCGAGGATGTGGGCCACGGCGTGATCCTTGGCTTCGGAGAAGGTCAGCACCAGGTCGCCAGGCGAGCGGCTTTGGCTGATTCCGCGCTCGGTCAGGGTCAGGCCAAAGGGCAGGAGCACTTTGCGAAGGCGCTTCAACGTCTCATGGTCGGCTTCATCCGCGCTGGTCTTGAGGATGTCCAGGCCATAGCGTTCGAGCAGATGGATCCAATCCTCCATCTGGACGGGATCGGTCGCTTCGACAGGCATGAGCAGATTCTTTGGAAAGGCCACCTGGTTGGCATTCAAGAAGCGGACGGCAGCCAGCGTGAGCAGCGGGGATTCATCCCAGCAGCTTTGCCACACGGAACTCGGATCGGCGGCATCCGCAGGGATGTGAACCAGTCCCTGCACCCAATCGCGGAAGTGGGCGTCCCCCGTCAACGAGGCAATCGCCTGCTGGAACTCGGATTGAATCTGCTTGAGATACTGTGTCTCGCGCGGCGTCGGCTTGACGATGTAGACCAGGTCGCGATAGGGCGCAAGGTCGCCTTCCTTGACCACGGCTGGCGTGGGGATCTCAAAGTCCACGTCCCCGAGCAGGCTGGTGTAGTTTTCGTATTCGGCGTCCGTCTCGGGGCTGGGCAGGGTGGCGGTCAGGCCAATGACACGCGGCTCCTGGATTTTGCCGATCAGGTACCGCAGCACGATGGCCCAATAATCCAGCAGGTGATGGCACTCATCCAACACCACCGTACGGACGCCATAAGCCACCAGGTCATCGATTAACTGGATGGCGTTCGGATGCAGGAAACGCGCGATATCGGCGTCAGGCTCGAGCAAAAGTTTCTTCTTGACGCGGCCCGTGAAACGCAGGACTTCCTTCTGGTATTCCTTCGGGTTGTTCAGCTCCAAAGCGTCGAGACGGGCCTGGGCGGCGGACAAATCCACAGCCTGCCCATCCTGGACGAGGCCTTCCTTCCACAACAACAGGGCCGCCTCCTTGAGATGCTCGCGCGCCTGTGTGGGTGTGGAAATGAGCTGGTAGGTGAAGATGTGGATCGGGGCGCGGCGGTCGGCATCCATGCTGGCGAACTGGGATACCTCCAGCGCAGAATCGAGGAACATACCCACCTTCTCGCTCCACTGAGCCTGGATGGTGGTCGTGGGCGTGAAGACCACGGCAGGCGACCCAAACTGACGGATCAACTCGAGGCCGATGATGGTCTTGCCCGCTCCAGGCGGCGCGACGAGGTGATACTTGTGATCCTTTTGCTGGACAACGATCTGCTCCAGGATCATACGCTGATATTTTCGAAATGGCTGGCGAAATGAAAGCTGTTCGAACAAGGCGGCTATACTCCAGGCGCTAAAGGTTCCAGAACAATATCATACCAGCCAGCATCGCCAGGAATACAACCACCATCAGTCCCAGGCCCACGCGCAGGAAATCGCTGAAGCGGTAATTGCCCGGGCTCATCATGACCACGTTGACGGGGTGCGCGAACGGCGTGAGGAAGGAGGCCGAACAGCCCAGGGCGGTGGCGACCGCAATCGCCTGCGGATTCACGCCGAGGTGAATGGCCGCGCTGATGGCAATCGGCCCAACGATGAAGGCGCTGGACTGGCTGCCCATCAACTGGGTCAGCAGCGCCGAAAACAGGAAGGAGGCGGCGGCTAGTCCCAAAGACCCGTGGTTGCCGACCACCTCCAGCGCATTGCGTCCGACCAGGGCAGCCAGGCCCGTGTTGACCATGCCGAGCGAAGCCACGTACATGCCCGCGATGAAAAAGATCACCTGCCATTCGACCGAGCGATAGGCCTCCTGCATCGGCAGCAGTCCAAGCAGAAGCGTCAGCACAGCCGCGGACAAAATGGACAGATACACGGGCAGGCCCAACAACGAAGCGATGATCGCGCCGATGAAGATCAGCACGCTTGCCAGCGCCCGCTTGCGCGGAATGGCGCGCACCGCAGGGATCGGTTCGAGGATGATCACATCGGGGTTGAGGCGCAGGTCACGCACCCGCTCCGAGGAGCCAAGCATCAGCAGCGAGTCGCCCAATTCCAGCGGCATGTCGCCCACATCGGTGCGGTAACTGCGCCCGCGGCGCATCAGGGCCACCACGGTGAAACCATACTTGCGGCGGAAGTTCATCTGCTTGATGGTCTTGCCCACGTAGGCCGAATGCGGTTCGAGGATCAGTTCCAGCAGGGTCACGTCGAAGGTGCTGATGGAGCGCGAGTCGCGCCCGACCTCGAAGCCAAGCTCGGTCAACTGCATGACGCGGTCTTCGCGGCCCACCAGCAGCAGCGCGTCATCGGCTTGCAGGCTTTCCGTGGCCTCGGGGGTAAAGATCGTCTGGCGTTTGCGCAAGATGGCAATCACCGCCAACCCAAAGCGTTCCCCCACCCGCGCCTGCTTCAACGTCCTGCCGCAATATTCAGAAGTCGGCAGGATGTGGGCCTCCCACAGGCGCTCGCCCAGCGCATACAGATTCTCCAACTCGTCGCTGCCGCGCCGCGCCAAAGTTTGCTCGGGGCCAGGGTCGCGGTTGGGAAGCAGACGGCTGCCCAGCAGGGCCAGATAGGCAATGCCCGCCACGGCGGCCAATCCGCCCACGGGCGCAAAGGACAACACGCCCAGCGGAGCCTGCGGCGGCTCGGCGCTGGTCAACAGGTTGCTCAACACGATGTTGGCCGTGGTGAAGTAAGTCGCCATGCCGCCCAGGGCCGTCCCAAAGGCAATCGGTATCAGCAGCTTGCTCGGGCGGACGTGCGCACTGCGCGCCACCTGAATGGCGCTCGGCAGGAGCAGGGCGCCCACCGCCACATTGTTCATCAACAGGGAAAGCATGGCTGAGGCGAAGGTGAACAGGAAGATCAGGCGCATCTCCGAGCCTGCCCCCGCCGCGGCCAGGCGCTGCCCGAGCCAAAGCATCACGCCGTTGGCAGAAAGCGTCTGGGTCAACACGAACAGCCCGATCAAGGTCATCACAACCGGCTGACTGAACCCCGAAATCACCAGGCTGGTTTGCTGCGGGGAATACGCATCGCCAAGCACACCCAGGCCGAAATACTGTCCCAGCCCCAGCATGACCAGCATGAACAGCGCCGCCAGATCCACCCGCCAGCGGTCAAAGGCGACCAGCAGAAGCGGGATGACGATGACGGCGGCGACGAACCACATCGCAACAGTCATGGCCTAATCGACCGACGCGGGATCATACGGGCCATCCGCTTCCTTGATGCCCAACAGCGCCATCAGCACCTCGGGCGGAATATCCACATCGGGGAGATCGACCTTGTAGCTCTGATCGTGTTCGGCGCGTTCGCGCAGGCTTTGCCACAACAGCAGCCGCTCCTCGCCTTCCACCACCAGGTCGTTGAGCGTCTTCGCGTTGAGCAGGTATTCCCCCGTCGAATACAGGAAGGTCAGCCGCTTCCACTTGTCCGCGCGGATGGGCTGGGGCAGTTTCTCCAGCGCGCCCAATTGGAGTTTGTAATACTCCTCACGCGCGCGCGGATGGTCGGCCTCGTCGCGCAGCAACTCGCCGCGCGTGGTCAGTTCATGTCCACGCACCTCGGCCACGAATTCCACCTGTCCGCCGCGCTCACCAAACGAGGACGGCTGATAAAAGGCCAGATAATCCACGGCGACAACTTTGGGGGCGGTGCGCAGCGGGATGCGATACCACCCCAACAGCCGCGCCAACTCCAGGTCACGCGGGGTCGGCAGCAGGCAAACCAGAATCAAATCGGTTGGATGAAGCATGACTTAATTATAATATCGGATATGAGACGCATTGCCTTACTCCTGATTTGCATCCTGCTGACCGCCTGCGGGACGACGACGACCCCCACCCCGCCCTCGATGACCCCGCCTGCTCCCGTTTCGACGGCTGCCCCCACGCCCACGCCAATTCCCGTCACCGCCACGCCCGAAGGCATCTGCGCTGGGACTCTGCCCGACGGATTCGTCATCCTCGGCTACTTGCCCGAGTACCGCGTGCTGAATCCCGAGTGGGGCCAGTGCCTGACCGACATCGCCTACTTCTCCGCCGAGCCGCGCCCCGACGGGACGCTGGATACCTCGCGCCTGAGCGACGACACCTGGCGGGGCCTGCGCGCCATGAAAGCGGAATACGGCACGCGCCTGCACCTCACCGTCGGCGGCTGGGAGCGTTCGGCGGGCTTTGCCCCCATGACGTCCAATCCAAACACGCGCGCGCTCTTCGTGCAGAACCTGCTGGCTTTTGCCCAGGAGCACGGACTCGACGGCGCGGACTTCGAATGGGAATTCCCCGAAAGCGGCGAAGACTTCGAAAACTACATCGCCCTGCTGACCGAGGTCAAGGCGGCCTTCGGGGAACACGGCCTGACCGTCAGCGTGGCCTTGAGCGCGGACAATGCCTCTACGATGGATCTCTCGCGCTTTATTGTCGTCGACCGCATCCACGTCATGTCGTATGACCGCGGGAACTATCATTCGACCTATAACATGTCCGTGGAAGATTTGAACACGTTCACGATCAACAACATCCCGCCAGGGAATCTACTGCTGGGCGTGCCCTTCTATGGACGGCTGACCTCCAAGCCGCACGACGCCTACACCTACCAGGAACTCATGTCCCTGCACCACCCGCCCGCCGACGTGGACGAAGTGAACGGCATCTACTTCAACGGCATCGACACCATCGGCCTCAAGACCTGCTTCGCGCGCGAAGGCAACTACGGCGGCATCATGATCTGGGAACTGGGCCAGGACACCTGGGATGAAACCTCGCTGCTGCAGGCAATTTATCGGGCGGCGGTCAATGGGTGTAATGTGAAATAAAAAACGGCGCAGGTTTGGAGACCTGCGCCGAGCTACTTATCATGCCGCTGTGGGTTTTATCTTGACAATATCCCAAATCACTTCTGGATATTTGGCGGCCACCTGCAGCAACACCCGCGCCGCGCCTTCAGGGATGCGCCGACCCTGTTCCCAATTTCGCAGGGTCTTGACGCTGATCCCCATCAACGTTGCAAACTCCGTTTGGGATAGTTGATATGAAGCACGGATCTTCTTTACATCGGGAGTTTCGACAACCGGAGTACGCGCGGGTTTTTGTTCGCCTCGTAAAATCCTGCCGCCTTCGCGCACGCTGGCCAGCAATTCATCGAACAATTCATCCTTCATTTGAACTCCTTTTCCACGATCTCACGCAATACCTTTAATTGCTGTTGAGTGAGATCGTCCTGCTCATTCTTGGAATACATAAACAACATCAGAATTTGGTCCTGAGCGACAACCCAGTAGTAAATGGCGCGCACGCCGCCGCGCTTGCCGCGTCCCGTCATTGCCCAGCGGACTTTTCGCAATCCGCCGCTTTGAGGGATGATCACGCCCAGTCCAGGCTGAACAGCCAATGCCATCTGCAATTGACGATACTCATCGTCAGTCAGCAATGATTGCACCTGGCGGGTAAAAATGCTCGTTTCGATGAATTGCATGGCAATCAGGATTATACGCCAATGGCGTACAGCCTGTCAAGCAGGTTGAAACAAAAACGGCGCAGGCCTGGAGACCTGCGCCGTTCTCTTGAAACGTAGTGCGAGATGGTATCTCGCCCCACAGTATTTAGCTCAAGCCAACTTCCTTGTTGAACTCGACGATCAACTCGTCGATCTCATCGGCCTGTTTCTGGACCGAGGTCCAGTAATCGGGCTGGTACCACTGCTCCTGTATCTCCTGGTAGGTCTTGCCTTGCTGTTCGACCCAGGTATAGTATTTGAGGTTGTGTACGCGGCGGCGGTCTGTGTAGCGCAGTTCGAGCAAGTTGTCCGTGGACTGGCCATGCAGGTAGCGGGCGAAATCGGCGGCAGCATCGGTTTCGCTGTACTGGCCGTATTCCTGGTGCATCTCGTGGATGCGCGAGCGGTACAGTTCCATCGAGTCGGTCAGGACAGTGAACATGATATCGTTCTCGCCCATCTCATAGTACTTGGCGGCCTTGATGGCGCTGAGTACGTTCGAGATGCCCGAGAAGCCCAGCAGGTCGAGTTGCGCCACGACCGCTTCGGGCACGCCCTTCTTGACCAGGTAGGCGCGACCCGTTTCCTCGTTGAAGAGGCGCGAGATATTTACCACGGCCTGGTCGTCGATAGCCACCACCATATCGGTGTTCTTGGAGTTATGCACCCACGGCACGTGCTTGTCGCCGATGCCCTCGATGCGGTGCGCGCCGAATCCGTTTTCGAGCAGGGTCGGACATTGCAGCGCCTCGCTGGCGACGATCTTGCTATCGGGGAAGAGTTGTTTCATGTAGTCGCCGCTGGCAATCGTGCCCGCCGAACCCGTGGCAGAGGCCATGCCGCGATAATGATCGTTGGGTCCCATGACCTGTTCGAGCACCTCGGCCATGGCATGCCCGGTTACTTCATAATGCCACAGGTAATTGCCGAACTCGTCGAACTGGTTGAAGATCATCAAGTCCTGGCCCGATTTGCGCAGCTCCCAGCACTTGTCGAAGATTTCCTTCACATTCGATTCGGAGCCGGGGGTCTTAATGGTTTCACCCGCCACGCTGGCCAGCCACTCGAAGCGTTCCTTCGACATTTCCTCGGGGAGGATGGCAATCGATTCACAGGCCAGCAGCGCCGAATCGTATGCGCCGCCGCGGCAGTAGTTGCCCGTCGAAGGCCAGACGGCCTTCTGCGTGGTCGGGTCGAATTGGCCCGTAACCAGGCGCGGCACCAAACACCCAAACGCCGCCCCGACCTTGTGCGCGCCCGTCGGGAACCATTTGCCAACCAGCACGATGATGCGGGCCTTGACACCCGTCAGCGAGGACGGAAGCTCTAGATAGTTGACCCCGCCATAGGTTCCGCCCGAAGCAATGGGTTGGTTCTTCCAGGTGATGCGGAACAGGTTGCGGGGGTGGATATCCCACAGCCCAATGTCCTTCAATTCCTCTTTGACTTTGGCGGGAATCTTCGAGGGATCCTTCATCTGGGCATAGGTGGGGATGATGATGTTGCGCTCCCTGGCGCGTTGAATGGCGCGGGCGCGGCGATCCGGGTGTACGGTCAGGTCGATCGTGGTCATGGAAGAAATCTCCTTACAAAGTTGTCTGACAAATTGATTATACCGCACTCGGTTGAAAATTGCGATTTAAAACTGCAAAGGACAAAATTCAACCATTGGCGGCATATCTAATACCCACAATCACAAATTGCGCATTCCCCGCCCTAAAAAAACGCGATTCGTGACCGCGCTGGGTATATCCAACCCGGCAGTACATTAAGGCGATTTAAGTACGGGACAGATTGTGGTATTTTGCATCCTTTCCCGACTGCGGCGCACACTGCTTTCCCCCGCCTTACAGTATCATTGGAAAACCGGCCTGGGACCGCATTCGATTTGTACAGCGGCCGGGTTGGGTATACAATATTTTATGATAGGTTTTGTCGTATTTTATGGCGTATAACGCAATCATGTATCAACTATGGAACATTCTCTCGATTATCCTGGTGACCAGCGGGTTCATTTCCCTGTTGGTTGCAATTTATGCCGGGCTGCGACGGTCGCAGCCCGGCCAGGACGCCTTTGCGGGGTTGATGCTGTCTGTGGGCGCCATATCCGTCTTTTCAGGCATCGGTTTGACCACCCCACACCTGGGCGAAAAAACCTTCTGGCTGATCCTGCAAAACCTGGCGTGCATCTGGCTGGGGCCGTCCTGGTTCCTGTTCGTCAACGGCCATACCCAACAAAAAGAGATTGCCCGCCCTTCGATTGCGCTGTTGCTGGCCATTCCAACCGTGACCACCTTCCTGTTTTTCAGCGGGCTGTGGCGGGAATGGTACTATACCTCCCTGAGCCTGCATGATAACGGACCATTGACCGTCGCGCACGGGCCGTGGTTTTGGGTGCAGTCCACCTTTACCTATGCCTTGCTGGTTTATAGCTCGGTTTTGCTCATTCGCAGCGCCCGTTCCACAAACGACATGTACCGCAGGCGGGTGGCGGTGCTGCTGGGCGGCATCCTGCTGCCCTGGGCGGCCAACGCCTATTTCCTTCTGGCCCCGTTCCTGTTCCCCTCCCAGTTCCCACACTTGGACCTCACTCCCCTGGCACTCACCCTGAGCGGACTGGCCTACAGCGTGGGCGTTTTCGGATTTGGCATGTTCGACCTGGTGCCCATCGCACAAATGGCTGTCTTCGAGAACCTGCCCGACATGGTGGTGGTGCTGGATGCCCGGGACCGCATTGCGGAGATCAACGCCACCGGCCGCAGATGGCTGAACCTGAAAAACGGACAGGCCATTGGGCAGTCTGCGCAGAATGTGTTCCGCCCGTGGCCCGAGTTGTTGGAAAGATACGCCAATACCCGGCAGGTGCGCGAGGAAATCTTCATCCCGGGCGGTGGAAACGGGCTGCCCGAACTGGCAGAGCTGGTAATCCTGGCGCTGCACGACGCGCGCGGGCAGTATGCAGGCCGCCTGGTGATGGGACGGGACATCACCGCCCTGCGCAGGATCGACAGCCAGGTTCGCCTGCAAATTGCGGCCCTGAACGCCGCCGCCAACGCCATCGTTATCACCGACACCCGCGGAACCTGCCTGTGGGTCAATTCGGCCTTCACCAGGATGACGGGCTATACGTTTGACGAGATCATCGGCCAGAAATTATCCGTTCTCAAATCGGGACTGCAAAACGAGGATTTCTACAACTCCCTGTGGACGACCATTCTGCGCGGCGAAACATGGAACGGAGAGATCATCAACAAACACAAACAGGGCCACCTGTACATCGAAGAAATGACCATCGCCCCGGTGCGCGACCCGGCCGGCAGGATCAGTAATTTCATTGCCGTCAAACAGGACATCACGGAACGCAAGCAGACCGAGGGCAACTTGCAGGATGCCCACCAAAGGCTCAAGGTTCACGTGCGGGAGATCGAAGCCCTGCAAAGCCAGTTGCGCGAACAGGCCATCCGCGATCCATTGACGGGATTGTACAACCGCCGTTTCCTCGAAGAGACCCTTGAGCGTGAAGCGGCGCGCGCCCAACGAGATGGCGGTGACCTGTGCCTGGCCATGATCGACGTGGACCACTTCAAGGAGTTCAACGACCGGCACGGGCACAAAGCCGGTGACCTGATCCTGCAATCCCTGGGACGGATGCTGCTCGGCACCACCCGCACCGGCGACGCCGCCTGCCGCTACGGTGGTGAGGAGTTCATCGTGGTCATGCCCGGGGCCTCACTTGAAGCCGCCCGCAAACGGGCTGAGGAATGGTGCATCGAGTTCCAGTCCTCCAACCGCAGCCTGCCCAATTATCTCGACACCGCCACCATTTCCATTGGAATTGCCTCCTTCCCAGTACACGGCAGGGATGGCGACAGCCTGGTGGATGCGGCCGACCAGGCGCTGTACCAGGCCAAAGAAGCCGGGCGCAATCGGGTAAAAGTGTATGGAGAAAATTGATC
>JBMOMS010000125.1:7149-13485 GCA_049324895.1 Chloroflexota bacterium | reverse complement strand
AAATCCGCCCAGGAATTTTCCAATTTTCGGGTGCAGTTGGGAAAGAAAACACTTTCAGTCAATGCGGCAGATGTGCGCGATGACAGAAATCGTTCCATTGGAACAGTGGCAGTCTTGCGTGACTTCACGAATGAAGCCGAACTGGAACAAATGAAAAACACCTTTATGGCCATCGTATCGCATGAGCTGCGCACCCCATTGAACGCCATTCTTGGGTATGCCGAGATGCTAAAAGAAGCCGTTTATGGCCTGGTCAACGAAAAACAACAAAACGCCGCCGCGCGCATCATGATGAACGCCCAACGCCTGCTCGACATCGTCAGCGATTTGCTGGACCAGGCCCAGATCGAGGCCGGGAAGCTGAAAATCCAGGCAATGCCCTGCAAACCGGCTGACCTGCTCGATAACCTGCACGGCGTCATGGACAAGATCGTATCGGACAAACACATCGATTTGATCACCGAACTGGACCCGGCCATGCCGCCCGCCATCCTCGGCGACCCCCAGCGCCTGCAACAAATCCTGGTCAACCTGGTCAACAATGCGGTCAAATTCACCGATACGGGCAGCATACACGTAAAAATTTATCCAAATCACACTAAAAAAATCTGGCAAATCCAAACCGTGGACACGGGACGCGGAATTCCCGAAGACGCCAGGGAATACATCTTTGAAACGTTTCGACAGGTGGAAGGCGCCAGCACCCGTGAACACGGCGGGGTCGGCCTGGGACTTGCCATCGTCAAACAACTGGTTGAATTGATGAACGGAAAAGTCGTCGTCGAAAGCGAACTGGGAAAAGGCAGCACATTCACCGTGACGTTGCCGTTGACGCCGTACGAAGAGACAAACTAAACAGGAGCCACACATGAAGGAACTAGCCTTGATCATCGAAGACGACGAAGACTTATCCGAAATTTTCGGGCAGGCATTACGCGCGGCCGATTATGAAATAGAGATCATTCGAGACGGGGCCGTGGTCCAGGATCGGCTGAAAGAGGTTGTGCCGGTCGTGGTGGTGCTGGATATGCATCTCCCGCACGTCTCCGGGAATGTCCTGCTAAAACAGATCCGCGCAGACGAGCGCCTCAAAAAAACCCGGGTGGTGATTGCCACTGCCGACGCACAAATGGGCGAAAATTTGAGAGGCGAGGCCGATCTCGTTCTCATCAAACCCATTACATTCACACAACTGCGTGATTTGACCTTTCGCCTGCATTCTATGAAATCAAACTAATCCCCGGTCTTCGGGTATTCCGGCAACACCACTCCCGGCATGGGATTTGTATTGCGTTTGTCGCCCCACCTCTGGCGGGTTTGCTCGTGGATGAACCAGATCTGCCCCTCGGTTAAATTTTTCGATACCACGGCGGGAAACGCCTCCTCAAAATAAACATAGGGAGGACGGTTTTCGACTGCAAGAGAGTGGTAATCCAGTCGGTCCTTCATTTCATGCAGTGCCGTAATTTCAGTATTGGGATGATAGGTCAGGATGTTCGGGCTGGCAATGAACAACAGGTTTTCCACCAAAAGTTCCTCCACCCTGCCAATCGTCTCCTCGATCGTTTCGCTGGTCTCGCCATCCAGGCCGAACAACACAGAGGAGCCAACGGATATGCCAGCCATTTTAGCCAGTCCCAATGCAGTGCGAACACGCTCCTCCCAGGCCAGTTTGCGATTAACATTTTTATGCACTTTGTCGATAACGGACGCGGACATGCTCTCGATGCCGATATAGATATAAGTGCATCCCGCCCGACTCATCTCGGTCAATACCAGCAAGGATTCTTCCGGGACTCGCCGCGAAGCCAGCAAATCGACGGTAAATTGCGCGCCCCACACCAGGTTAAGGATCTTATCCACTTCGATCTCGCGGCCAAAAACAGTCACCGTTGGGGCATCCGCGCCCGCCGCCATCTCACGGATTTGGATCCAGCCCCTGCAAAAATTGATCGCATCCCCAAAATTTCCCCCCCAGAAAATCGAATCGTCGAAAAAAATCGCCTCTGCGCCGTAGTCGATGTATTCGATGACGCGTTCCAAAGCCTTTTGAACGCCCTGCGCATGAAAAGATAAAAAGCTGCCCACTACATTCGCCCCCTCGGAACAAAAATAACAATGATAGGCGCAAGCGTTCGTCACCATAAAATGTGCGGTGCGCAGGATGCGGCCCTCACGCCGGAAGATGGGAAACATGGCTCGAATGGCAAACGCGCCATAAGGAGACGGCAGGCTGGAAAGTTCCAGTTTGATGCGCGAAGCCAGCGGCCAGGCGTGGGCGCCGCCCGCACCCATTCCAACGATGATCGCATTGCCCGGCAGCGGGTCGAACAAGGCAGACAAGGCGGACAGGTTTTCGATGATGGCAGGCACGCTGACCGCCCTGGAATCAATGTCCATCGAAAGTGAAATGATCTTCATCAACAGGTCGAGCGCATAATACCCGTCCCCGGCGATCAGGAAATCAAAAACAGGTTCGAGCGTCCCATCCAGGATTTTTCGGACCGCGCTGCTTGGCTCGAGAACAATGCGCCGCGTGATTCCGTCAAAATGGATCGTCTCATCCACATGCCGCCCGCCAAGCACGATCACACAGCCCGGCAAATGAGCGCGAATCGTCCGCGCGATGTCGATTGCGTAACGATGCGCCGGGGAAACGGCGCTGATCAAAACCACCCTGGGGCGCATCACCCGTAACACTTTATTCACAAAATACTCCCGCACCTCATCATTCCACACGCGCGGATCGAACACCGTCTGATCTGTATTCAATGGCTGCCCGTCGTATTGACGGATGCCATTGGCGTCCACCTGTGAACGATACTCGGCCGAGGGCAAATACCCCCATTGCGGACATAGATCAGGATAGGGAGCGCCGCGAACCAGCCCCAATGCCCGGGTCTTCACAACCTGATCCACCGCGTAACTTAAAGCGGAATACAAACCCATCGGATCGCCGGGGAATTCGATCTTGCCTGCGTTGGTGGACATCACAGGCGCAAGGATGGAAAGCACGGGATACGAACGCGCCAGCCACTCCCGTTCCTCCAGGTCAAAACCAGAATCCTGGATCGCCTTCAGGTCCTCCAACAGCTTTTCTCTTCGATCTTTTAGTTTCTCCCAATAAAAGCCGCTCGAACTCTTCCGCATGTCTTCATATTCAAAATGAAGTTTTACTTCCTGATCCATGATGAAACAGCCTTTCACAATTCCACAAAAAATAAGTATCTTCTCAATAATCAGGGTATTTTGGAGTGCGCAAGTTCTACTTGCGCGTTATCCCGAAGTAGAACTTCGGGATTCCAGAGCACGCCCCGAAATTTTGAGAAGGTGCAAAAATAAGCTGTAAATCCTGAAAAATGTCCCGGCAGGACGCCGGCCGCGTGACGATCAACACAGTCAGTATAAAGCCTGCCGAAATCCATCCCCCTTACAAATCTGATGGGCGGCCCCCACGGAGCCACCTTTCGCCTCGAATTAAGAGACGATGCAAACCCTCATTATTCCGCAGGCCCAGCGTATGGCCCCACGATCACAAATAGCGCTTTCCCCGCTTCAAAAGGCCTATCCCCACACGGCCCGCACCAGGTTGGGCAGCGTCTCCCCCGCCTTGCCCGACAGGAAAAAATCGGCCCTGGGCGTGAGCGGAGTCGGCTCCAGGTTGATCTCGACCACCAGCGCGCCGCGATTGTGCGCCGCAAATCCCAGCGAAGCGGCCGGCTGGACCACCCCCGAGGTGCCGATGGAAAGGAAGACATCACACCCGCGAGCCGATTCCACCGCCGCCTCCAACACGGACCTGGTCAGGGCCTCGCCAAACCAGACCACGTCCGGCCGGAGAAGCCCCCCGCAGCCCCCGCAGCGCGGCACTGATTCTGAATCGTCGCTCCACGTGTCGGCGAAGGAGCCGCACTCCGAGCAGCGCACACGCTGGATGTTGCCGTGCAGTTCGAGGATCGAATAATCCCTAAATATCCCCGTGGCCTTTGGGGATTCGCGCTTGACGAACTCGTGCAAGCCGTCCACGTTCTGGGTAATGAGGGTGAAATGCGGCGCGCGCTGGGCCAGCTCGTGCAGGGCGTAATGTCCCGCATTGGGCCGCACCGATTTGACCGCTTCACGCCGCCAGGCGTACCAATCCCAGACCAGCTTGGGGTCGCGGGCAAAGGCCTCGGGCGAGGCCAGCTCGGTCGGCTGGTACTGCGCCCACAGCCCCGCCTGGGGATCGCGGAAGGTGCGCAGGCCGCTCTCCTGCGAGGCGCCCGCCCCGGTCAGGGCCGCGAAGCGCTCCGCCTTCCGCAGGTATTGAATCAACTCCGGCGCAAAATCCATGTGCAGACTATGGACACTTGGACAGGGTCAGGGACTCGGGAAAGACCGGGGTGCGGGCCACTTCCTTGCCGTTGACGTCCGTGGCAACGATCTGGAAGATCACCCAGGAACTGTCGTTGTACACCCCCATATCCTGCCCGTCCAGCACGATGGTGTAGGTGCCGCCGCCCACGCCGTCCATCGAAAAGCCCTGGTTCCAGCCCGTGCTGGAGCCGTTGCTGCGGTTGCGGAACTTAACGAACATGACCACGCTGAACGTGCGGGGCGCATTGGCCACCTGCACCGTGATGGAAACGGCGTGCGGTTCGCAGGGGCCCCAATAGAACAGTTCCGCCGATTGTTCGAGGCTGATGAAGCCCGAACCTTCGAGCACCGAGGTGGGTGTGATGGTGGGAATGATCGGAATGGGCGTATTGGTGGCGGGCGTGATGAACAGGACCTGGCCGGTGGGCACCGGCGTATCCGTCGGCGTATTCGTCGGCTTGGCCCCGATCAGGGTGGGCGTGAAGGTGTAGGTCGGCGGGATGTTGGATGTTTGCGTTGCGGTCGGCAGGGGTGTCGATGTCTCCGTCGGGAGGGCCGAAGCCGCGCCCGGCAGGGAGGACACCGAACAAGCCAGCAGGAACATGACAAGCGTGGAAAGGATAAGGGGTTTTCTCATGGTCGCCTCGTGGGTCGATTTTAACGCAAACCGCGGCCTGCCGCCGGGTTGTTTTTTTGCGGAAAGACAGCCGCCTTCGGGTATAATTTCGGCAGAGGGATGCAGCGCTGGGTTCTGCCCGCAAGATGAGGGCAAAAGATCAACATTTTTTCTGCAGGTCCAACCTGGAAAGGAGTTTCTATGGCAAACAAGGAACAAGGCAAAGGCAAGGATAAGGACAAGAAAAAGAAGAAAAAGAAAGAAACCACCACCGCCAAGAAGTAGAACGCTCCCTCCCCAGGTCGCACGCAGATTTGGGGAGGTCTCATTTCCCGCGCCTGCCGGGCCGCGGGAAAAGCGGTACCTTCCCAGCAGCTTGCGGCGGGCAAATTGGCAATTTGCCCTACCCCGACTCATTGAGAAAACACAAAAGCGCTACTTCAGGGTATTCATGTAACGCGCGGTCTGCGCCATGGCCACCCCAAAACTCAGCACGTAGACGCCCAGCATGACCAGCGCGTAGGCGTCCACCCCCAGGCCGGGGAAGGCCAGGTATAACCCGAGGGCCGCGGCGAATTGAAACAGCGAACCGACGAACAGCCGCGCGCCGAAATGCTGGTTGACGGCGTACCAGATTCTGGAATCTTCCAGCGTTTTCCGTGTCCTGAAACCGTAGACGGGATTGGGACCGATCTTGTTGGCCATTAACGGTGCGGCCACAAGCATCCCCAGGACGCCCAGGCCGATGAACAGGAGGAACAGGGTTTGCATGGAATCTCCCAACGGTCAAGGGTCAGGCAGCCTGGCGTTTCTTCCAGACCCAGCCTGCCAGAAAGAGCAGCCCGAT
This sequence comes from Chloroflexota bacterium, assembly GCA_049324895.1. Classification (GTDB taxonomy): domain Bacteria; phylum Chloroflexota; class Anaerolineae; order Anaerolineales; family Villigracilaceae; genus JACPVF01. Next base: position 7,666 of record JBMOMS010000125.1, on the reverse strand, counting down.
CAGGGCGGGAATACCGGCAATCAGCGCGTATGCCGTCCAGTGGAAATCACGCGCAGCGATCAGATAAAAGACGGCCCAGCCCCCAAAGACCAGCGTCCCGACCCATTCCCACTTCCAGGCCAGGGCCAGGCCGACGGCCAGCAGGATGGATGGGATCGAGTGGATGAGCAGGGCCAGCATGGTTTCCCAGAAACCCAGCCCCATGTCGAAGACGTCGAAGGAAAAGATGCTGAGAAACAGGGCAAACAGGATGCCGGCAACCCGCGGCGTCCAAAACAGGATGGGGCCGAGTGATTTTTTCATGGCAGCCTCCATACCCATCATAGCACGCGCGCGGAACATTGCAAGCGCACCCGCTGCGCATTGCGCGGAGGCTACCGTTTCCCCTGCCCCATTTCGCTCAACAACAAATCCAGCGCGCCGACGGAGATTTGCAGTTCGCGCAGGGAGATGCCCATCGAGACCATCATCAGGACCAGGGCCAGGCCGAAGGTCCACTGGCCGGCGGCGATCCAAC
>JBMOMS010000125.1:0-7049 GCA_049324895.1 Chloroflexota bacterium | reverse complement strand
CCCATTTCGCTCAACAACAAATCCAGCGCGCCGACGGAGATTTGCAGTTCGCGCAGGGAGATGCCCATCGAGACCATCATCAGGACCAGGGCCAGGCCGAAGGTCCACTGGCCGGCGGCGATCCAACCGGCAAACAGGGCAAACATGCTGATCACGCAAAAGAGCAGGCTGAGCACGCCGAAGATTTGCATGTTGCGAATCAGGTAAACGCGGTAGCGCAGGTTGGCGATTTGCAGGACCAGGTTCTCATCCTGCTGGGACAGGTAACGGTCATGCAGGCCGCGGATGATGGTGGCCAGGGTCAGGAAGCGGTTGGTGTAGGCCAGCATCAGCAGCGAGATGGCGGGAAACAGCAAAGCGGGGGTGGTCAGGGTAATATCCACGGGGACTCATTCGATCAGCGCGCAGCTGCCCTTACATTGCAAAGCTGACACATTCCGGGCGCACGAGCAGCATGGGCACGCGGTACACACCCATCTGCGGCAGGGCGGAATTGCTGACCTCCGCATCGTAGATGGACATCCAGGCCGAGCGGGCCACGTCGATGCTGGTGGCAAAATCCGTCTGGCTGGAGATACGGGCCTTGGCCTTGAAAAGGAAGGTGCCGATCATCATGTTGACGTCCACCATGCGGCGGCCCGCCTCGCTCGCGTCATAATCCAGCGGGTCGGCGGCCGGCGGGGCAATGTGGAACCCGATCACCTGCGGGGTGGGAAAGAACATCTCCTGGTAGGCGGAGGATTTGGGGGTCGCCCCCGCAAAGGTCAGGACCTGCGGCTTATACAGGTGGATGTAGTTCGGCACGCCCTGGGTGCGCAGCCAGATGCTGACTCGCACGTTTTGGCGGGTGATAGCCTCGCCGCGCACCAGGGAATTTTGGGAATAGATCATGACGTTCGTTATTTTTTCATCAGCGCCAGGTGTGGTCATACGAGCCTCCGGGGGCAATTATACCCTTGACCTTGCGCGCTGCCCCGAAGTAGAACTTCGGGACTCCGGTACATACCTGGCGATTTTGAGACGCGCGTTCCACTTGCGCGCTGCCCCGAAGTAGAACTTCGGGACTCCGGTGCATACCTGGCGATTTTGGAGACGCGCATTCCACTTGCGCGCTGCCCCGAAGTAGAACTTCGGGACTCCGGTGCATACCTGGCGATTTTGGAGACGCGCGTTCCACTTGCGCGCTGCCCCGAAGTAGAACTTCGGGACTCCGGGGTACGCCCCAATTGCGCTCGTCCCGGGTATACTTCGCCCATCCTATGAAACGATCGACGTGGCTGGTCTTTTTCCTTGCGTTGCTTTTTTACGGCGTCAGCACAGGCTCCAAACTTTTCACACAGACCGGCATGGAACAATATGTTTACCTGGCGGATGCCTTCCTGCACGGGCACCTCGACCTGGTGCATTACCACGGCGCGCCGTATGACCTGATCCATTTCGAGGACAAGTTGTACGTGCCGGGCGCGCTGGCCCCGGCCCTGTTATACCTGCCCTTCGTGGCCGTGTTCGGACTCAAGGTCAGCGATGTGCTGTTCAGCGTGGCGGTGGCGGCCGTCAACACGGCGCTGATGTACGACCTGCTGGGACGTCTGGGCGGCGAATCAAGCCCCTCGAAGCGCGTCTGGCTGACGGTCCTGTTTGCGGCGGGCACGGTGCATTGGTGGGTGTCGAGCGTCGGCTCGGTCTGGTTCAACGCCCAGGTCACGGCGGTGCTGTTCACACTCCTGTTCGCGCGCGAGACGCTGATCGACAAGCGCCCGTGGCTGGCGGGGCTGGGACTGGGGCTGGCGGCGCTCTCGCGTCCGACCCTGCTGTTTGCCGCGCCCTTCTTCCTGCTGTACAATTTCCTGCGGCGCAAAACCTGGCGCGGCTTCCTGCTGAAATCCCTGCCCTTTGCGGGCGCATTCGGCCTCGCGCTGATCGTCATGCTGGGATACAATTTCCTGCGCTTCGGGAACCCGCTCGAATTTGGCTACGGCTACGTGGAAGGCTCGAAGGAACTGACGGCGCTGTACGCGAAATACGGCGGTTTCAACCTGCGTTACATGCCCTGCAACCTGTACGTCTCGCTGGCGGGACTGCCCAACCTGCCAGGCAACCCGCTGCCCACCGTCAACCAGATGTGCCCGGACCTGAAGACACCCATCGGCTTCAAACGCATCACCGATTTCTTCAACCCGCTCGGCATGAGCATCTTCCTGACCACGCCCGCGCTGCTGTACGCCTTCCGCGCGCGCCTGCGGAACAACCCGCTGACCCTCTCCGCGCTGGCGGCGCTGGCCGCGGTGGCCCCGGTGGTGTGGATGTACCACACGCCCGGCTACGTGCAATACGGCTACCGCTACCTGCTGGACCTGCTCGTCTTCCTGATGATCCTGGTCGCAGACGGGATGCGCAAGGTCGGCAAACTCGAAATCGCGTTGATCCTCGTTTCCATTTTCATGAATTTCATCGGACTGTACATCATGTTCAAAGACACCTTCAAGATCAGTTGGTTCGACATGTGGACCGAAACCCTGCTGCGCCTCGCGGGTCAGCTATGACCCGCTCCAAACGCTGGCTCATCCCCCCCGTCCTGACCGCCGAGGCCAACGCGGCCCTGGCCCCCTATCCGCCGCTCTTGCGACAGGTGCTGTTCAACCGCGGATACGGCAGTTACCAGGAGGCGCAGGCCTTCCTTAACGCCCGGCCCAATTTCGACAGCGACCCCTTCCAGATGACGGGCATGGCAGCCTCCGTGGAGCGCATCCGCCGCGCGCTGGCGGAGGGGCAGCCCATCGCCATCTACGGTGATTACGACGTGGACGGCGTGACCGCCACGGCCCTGCTGGTGGAGGCGCTTCAGGCGCTGGGCGCCTCGGTGCGCGGCTACATCCCCAACCGCTTCGACGAGGGCTACGGCCTGAACAAGGAGGCGCTCGACCATCTCAAGGCCGACGGCGTCGAACTGGTCATCACCGTCGATTGCGGCATCCGCTCGCCGGACGAGGCGCGGCACGCGCGCGACATCGGCCTGGACCTGATCATCAGCGACCACCATCACCCCGCCGAGGGCGACCTGCCCCCCGCCCTGGCCGTGATCAACCCCAAACAGCGCGGCGACCCCTATCCCGACAAGGACCTGGCCGGCGTGGGCATCGCCTACAAGCTGGCCGAGGCGCTGGCCGGGGATCGCAATGCGCCGCTGCTGAACGGCCTGCTCGACCTGGTGGCGCTCGGCACCGTGGCGGACCTGGCGCCGCTGGTGGGCGAGAACCGCTCGCTCGTGCGCCGCGGCCTGCGGCAGATGCGCGAAACCCAACGCCAGGGGCTCTTCTCGCTGGCGGGTGTGGCGGGCATCGACCTGCGCAAGGTCAATGCGGGCAATATCGGCTATGGGCTGGGGCCGCGATTGAACGCCTCGGGGCGGCTCGAGTCGGCGCTGGCCTCGTTCGAGTTGCTGACCACCCGCGACCTGTTGGAAGCGGGACGGCTTTCGCAGCAATTGAACCAGCAAAACATGGAGCGCCAGCGCATCACGCGCGAGATGCAAATCAAGGCCGAGGAGATCGCGCTGGAAAAGGCCGAGGGCAGGCAGTACCTGCTTTTCGCCGCGCACGAGGGTTTCAATTCGGGGGTGATCGGGCTGGCCGCCTCGCGCCTGACGGAGAAGTATTACCTGCCGTCCATCGTCGCCGCCCGCGGCCCCGAAGAGACGCGCGGCTCGTGCCGCTCGATCCCCGAGTTCCACATCACGGATGCGCTCGACCGCTGCACCGACCTGCTCGTGCGTCACGGCGGACACGCCGCGGCGGCGGGCTTCACGGTGCGCAACGAGAACCTGCCCCCGCTGGTGGAACGCCTGACTTCCATTGCGAGGGAGAAGCTCGACGGCCAGGACCTGCGTCCCACCCTGACGGCGGACGCGGAGGTGCCGCTCTCGCAGATCCGCCCCGAATTGATCGGCCTGCTGAGCGAGCTGGAGCCGACCGGCTACGGCAACCGCGAGTCGGCCTTCGTCTCGCGCCGCGTCAAGGTGAAGAACGGACGTGTGGTCGGCGCAGATGGCAAGCACCTGAAGTTGTGGCTCGACGACGACAAAGGCTTCACCCACGACGCCATCGGCTTCAACCTGGGCGAATGGATCAAGGAAATGCCGCCGCGCGTGGACATCCTGTTCACCTACGAGGTGAACGAATACAACGGGCGCACTGGATACCAGTTGAATTTGAAGGATATGAAGGCTTCAGGGGCGGCGGAATAGCCAGCGCGGCAAAGTCCCCAGTACGGGAATGAATGCCGCGCCGCGAAACCAGGAACGAAAGACGCCCTTTGCGTGGTACCAAAGTACCCTCCACCGCCCTTGACCGGGGCCGAAATGCGGTGATACATTTCACAATACCTACGGGGAAAAAGCGCACAAGACCCCCAAGGTGAAAAACGCGTTTCGTCACAACCAGGATGTGCATGAAGGTTCCCCAGGCCAGCAACTCCACCTATCCGCTGTCCATCGGCAGGCACTATGAGGTCAAGAACGGCAGTGAAATTAAAAAAAAACACCTCCCTCACCGCGGACGCGGACGCGGACGGGAACAAGGTGCTCGAAATCCGCTATCGCGAAGCAGCCTGCCCCCTCCGTTACACTGCGGGGGTGCTGCGCGAGGGCGAAGTCCGCGCCACGTGGACTTCCAGTCCCAGCACCACGCCGGCGTATAAGATGCCGCTGTACACCTATACAGGCCAGGCCGCGTACCTCGACGACCCACTCACCAGCGGGGTCACCGAGGGGTTTGGGTTGATGTTTTACAATGCACGTTGGTATGATCCTTATCTTAACCACTTCGTCCAGGCGGATACGATTATCCCAGGTGGAGTTCAGGGGCTCGATAGATATGCCGCGATGAATAACAATCCGGTTAAATATTCCGATCCGTCAGGACACTCGGCTTGGGATGGGGGCGAGAGTGAAACTGGCTCCATTTCAATTGCATTGAATGTCGCACCAATGCAACAAGGCCTAAACTACGAAAACGATTGCGGGGAAACTTCGTTTGCAATGGCATATAACTATGCCTATGGCGAGAATCTAGGCAGGGAGGAGGTTGACGACTATGCTGGATCTGCTTCCGATGCGAATGGTAACCCATTGTATACACCGACAACACCACCATACACTTCGCCAGATCATCTGGGTGATATTGCTAATCATTACACATATGGCGATTACCAATCAGGCAACATTAACAATACTTATCAAGGCTGGAAGCTACTCAGTGATCAATTAAGCGATGGTAACCCCATCACTGTGGACATTGTTGTTCACCCTGACCAGCCTTACAGGAAAACAGGTGAGGACGCACATTTTGTTGTGGTGACTGGTATATCTATTGATGCCAACGGAAACAAGTTTGTTACATATAACGACCCATTTACTGGTGGAAGTGTTACTCAGACCTGGAGCATCTTTAGTAAAGCATGGCTCCATAATGGAGATGATAGCGGCACAGGGAATGGCTGGTGGATGGTTGTGCCTCCACTTGATTGTGATACAGATCACTCAAATCCTGCGTGCCGATAACACCTGTCACTTTTGACATTGGAAATATAGAGTGCCTCTTAAGTGAAATATCCACGACTGCACTAGTTTGTTAGAATTCAAAAGAAGGTTAACATGTTCCGAAACAACCATCGCTATCTATTGTTGGGTATAACTCTTTTAGTCATACAACTTTTCACAGGTTGTGTGCAAGCCACACCCACCCAAACGCCGATTACCACATCCTTCCCTGAAGGCGTGGCAACAAACCCATTGAAGACTTTTACGCCTGCTCTAACAATGACACCTTCTACCTTGGAAATACTACCGACTTCAACCCGACTTTCAAAAAGATCGGTAATTACAGTTCCCTTTAATTGTTTTCCAGAGGAACTTTCTTCTGATAGCGAATGGCTGACCATGATTTGTGCAACCACAGATACTTTAAAAGTGAGAAAGGTAGCCACGGGGGAAGTTGTAACTCTATTTGATCGCGTCGGGAGCGAATCGTTTTCTCCAGACGGTCAAAAATTGGCAATGGCAACTTATGATGAGGAGGGCGATAAACATAGCATTTGGCTCTACACTATTGGCGAATGGCAAACGCCCAAATTGCTTCTTTCGTATGCATCAATATTCCGTCCCAGCCTTATTTGGTCGCCCGATAGCCAGTCAATAGCGATTCCGTACCTGGAAGAGGGGTTTGCCCTTTCAAACCTATACCTGGATGGCACTCACAAGAATCTTTTGACCTATGATGATGTTCAATATGATTATGCCCCCGGCGGGAGGTTTAACATGTCTTGGTCTCCTGATGGAAAGAAAATACTGTATACCACCTACACAGAGAACGATCCTTTGCAGTCTTTATCTCAAGCCATCCGTCTTCGGGTTGTGGATGTTGTAACGGGCCAAAAGGAATTACTGTTCTCTGGCAAACCGGGTGAGGCAGCTTTCTTTCCAATCTGGTCGCCCAATGGAAGATTGATAACATTCCAACCATCTCGTCTTGAAAAATATATGCGGGTGTATTTCTTTGATCTGGAAAATAAGACTTTGATGGGTATCGGGGATTTCCCAAATGGCTATTCAGCGGCTTGGTCGCCAGACAGCAAGCATCTTGCAGTTTGCAGTACTTGGCTTTATATCATCACAGTAGCTACTGGTCAGATAGATGATCTTGGCGAGACTTGTTCGTCATTCCTTTCCTGGCAAGGGAACAACAGAGTAATTGTGCAACAAAATTATGTTCTTTACGCAATATCTATCCCTTAAAAAATTTTTAAGTAGTAATAACGCTATGTCATCACCCGCGTCATCGGCGCGGACACCTTCAACCTGAAATACGACGCGGAAAACCGCCTGGTGGAGGTAAAGAAGAACAATGCAGTGATTGCCACCTTCACTTTCGACGCGGACGGAAAACGGGTAAAATCCGTGATGGATGGCGAGACGATTCTCTTCCCTTCGACAAGCTCAGGGCAGGCGTCGGCGCGCATTTCGAGATCAAGAACGGAAATCAGATCACCAAGTA
>JBMOMS010000124.1:10204-13507 GCA_049324895.1 Chloroflexota bacterium | reverse complement strand
CGCTCCTGCTCGATTGCGGCCTCGACCGCTGCACCGCTCCCGCCATCTCGCCCGACGCCATGCGCGTGGCCTACACCCGCGAGGCGGCCGGCCCAGGCCCCGACCTGCCCTTCGGCTCCCCGCGCACCTGGGTGCTCGACCTGCTCAACGGGCAGGACCGACCCGTCTACGAGGACCAGCAGCTGATCGGCTACGGCTCCTCCTGGTCGCCCAACGGCGCGTACCTGGCCTCCTTCGACGGCCTGGCCGACCAACTGCGCATCCTCGACCTGGCCAGTGGCCGGCAGTTCATCTTCTCGTCCGAGACCGGCGACGCCATTGCCTGGTCGCCTGATGGAATGTTCTTCCTTTATACGGACGTGCAGGTGGACGAGAACGGACTGCGCACCCAGGTGCGCAAAGCCGACCTGGGCATCAACAAATCCGACGTGCTGATCGGCCTGAACGACCAGCGTGATTATTCCTACTCTTCCCTGGCCTGGTCACCGCTTGGGAATCGGGCCGTGCTGAGCCTGCGGGTGCAAGACGACCAGCCGGGCGAGTCGCTTTGGCTGTTCGATCCCGTTGCGCTGGAAGGCCCGCTCATCGCCAGCGCCGAAGGGGTCACCTACAACGCCCCCGCCTGGGACCCGTGGGGAACGGCGCTGGTCTTCCAGCAGTTCACCCTGGGCGGAGAATATAAACCCGGGATCGGCCTGTGGAAAACAGGAGACACCGAACCGCGCCTCCTGGCCGACGGCCTGATGCCGCACTGGCTGCCCTAGCCGCGCCGGCCTGGCAGGCTTTTCATTCCGTTACAATACAGGCAGGCTCCCTGGGATGCCTTCCACGCCGCGCTTTATGAAGGGTAAAGCATGTTTCACACTTTAAAGTTGGACGCAAGCAAAGTCTATCTGTTCATCGAATTCAGCGCCTCGGCCTGCTTCAGCATGATGTTCGTCGCCATGTCGTTGTATGAAGCCACCGTGGCGGGACTGACTCCCATGCAGCTCGTGCTGGTCGGCACGGCGCTGGAGGTCTCGGCCTTCCTGTTCGAGATTCCCACAGGCGTGGTGGCAGACGCCTACTCGCGCCGCCTCTCGATCATCATCGGCTACCTGTTGATGGGCGCGGGTTTCCTGGTCGAAGGCCTGTTCCCTGCCTTCCTGCCCATCCTGCTGGCGCAGGTCATTTGGGGCCTGGGCTACACCTTCACCAGCGGCGCCACCCAGGCCTGGATCACCGACGAGATCGGCGAGGAACCCGCCAACAAACTCTTCCTGCGCGCCGCACAGGTGGGGATGTTTGCCTCCCTGATCGGCATGGGCGCGGCGGCGCTGGTCGGCGCTGCGAACGTGGCCCTGCCGATCCTGGTCGGCTCGACGGGCGTCATCCTGATCGGCCTTACGTTGATGGTCATCATGCCCGAGACGGGCTTTCATCCCACGCCGCGCGAGGATCGGAACAATTGGCAGCACATGGCGCACACCTTCAAGGAAGGCCTTAAGGTTGTTCGCTCTCATCCGCGCCTGGTGAACATCGTCGGCGTTGGCCTGTTCTACGGACTGTACAGTGAAGGCTTCGACCGCCTGTGGGTCAAGCACATGCTCGACGCGTTCGAACTGCCCGCCTTCTTCGGGAACAACCAGGTCGCCTTCTTTGCCGTCCTGCGCGTGGCGGGCGCCATCCTGACCATCTTCGCCATGCGCTTCGTCGAGAAGCGTGTGGACACGGGCAGTCCGCTTGCCATTGGGCGTTCCATGCTGGTTGTGACGGGCCTGATCTCGGCCGCGCTGATCGGCTTCGCCCTCTCCCCGTGGCTGTCGCTGACCATCGGCCTGTACCTGGTCATCTACGTGCTGCGCAGTGTGGCGGGACCGCTGCAAACTTCGTGGGTCAATCAAAAGCTGCCTTCCAGCGTGCGCGCCACGATCCACTCGATGTTCGGCCAGGTGGACGCCGTCGGCCAGATGGCGGGCGGACCCATCGTGGCCGTCATCGCGCGCTTTGCCTCGGTCGTCGCCGCCCTCTCGACCTCGGGCCTGCTCCTGACCCCCGCCCTGTTCCTGGTCGGACGGGCCAACCGCATCAGTGCGGCGGCGGAGGATGAAACGCGGAATGCGGACTTCGGTTCGCAGGGGGAAGCGGACTAAAATCCGCACTACAAAAAAGAGACGGTCACCGTGGAGGTGGCCGTCTCTTTTCATTTTCCACAGTCACTGGTGGCGAAGTGAGGACATGCCCCCTGTCCGAACGCAGTCGAAGCGCCCATATTCCACCGTCCTTCGACTGCGCTGCGGGTTTCGATACGGTCGAAAAAACGCCGACCTACTCAACCACCAGCGGCTCCGCTCAGGGCGGATCATTTTTTTATTCGGGGAAATCCATTCCCTCCCACTCCTGCATGAAGCGCTGGACGAAATCGAGCATTGCCTGATGCCGTCCCTCCGCGATGCGTTTGGCGGTGGGCGTGTTCATCATGTCCTTGAGCAAAAATAATTTTTCGTGGAAGTGGTTGATGGTGGCGCTTTGGCTGCTCTTGTATTCCTCGAAGGTGGCATGCATCTGCGGCGGAGAAGCGGGGTCGTACAATGCGCGTCCACGGTAGCCGCCATAGGCGAAGGCCCGCCCGATGCCGATGGCGCCGATGGCATCCAGGCGGTCGGCGTCCTGCACGATGAAGCCTTCGAGCGAGTTCATCTTATTCTCCACGCCCGCGCCTTTATACGAAACGTGACGGATGATCTCGCAAACCTGTTCGGTCACGGCGGGTTCCACGTCCAGCGACTCCATCCATGTCTTCGCGCGGACTGGGGTGTCATCGTCGCCCGGGTTGAACTTCCAGTCGTCGAGGTCGTGCAGCAGGGCTGCGAGTTGGACAACATAATCGTCGGCGGGTTCGCGCCGGCAGATGGCGATGGCATTCTTCCACACGCGGTAGATGTGCCACCAGTCGTGGCCCGAGGAGTCGGCGCTGAATTCCTGTCTTACATGGTCGGCGGTTTTTTGAAGGATGTCTTGTTGGGTCATGGGGATATTTTGCCATAGAAAACATCCCGTAGGGCAAATTGCCAATTTGCCCCTGCTACCCGTTCCACTTCATGTTCATGTACACGCCGCCGCGTTCGAGTTCGTCCAGCATTTGCTTCAGGCGCTTTTGTTTGGTGGCTTCCTGTTTGGCGCGGTTGATCCAGCCGATATAGTCGTTTTGCTGGTAGGGCGGACGTGCCAGGTACTCTTCCATCAATCCGCGTTCATTCAAGGCATCGCGGAAAAAACTGGGCATTTCATAACGGGGTCGGGCGGGCATGCAATTTCTCCTGT
>JBMOMS010000124.1:4512-10104 GCA_049324895.1 Chloroflexota bacterium | reverse complement strand
GTAACGCTCAAGCACCTCCAGATAGAAGATGACGTGCGCCACCTGGGCGGCCAGCGTGGCGCATTTTCCGCCCACGGGGATGGAGGCCTCTTGCGCGGAGACAGTTTCCAGCGTCCGAAACAGCCCGGTGTCCCGATCCAGGTAGATGCCGTGATGATTCTCGAAGGTCTCATCCAGCAAATCCAGCAGGACGCTGCGGAAGGTTTCGGGCGGAATTAATTCAGTCATGGGGGTTATCCTGCGCCTTCATAGGCGGATTTGATCCACGCGAGAAGTTCGGCATCCACCTCCTGCGCGGAGGCCAGGTTGACGATGTAATTGCACATGCTGCCCCTGGGCTGTTCCAGCAGGCGGGCGTTGGCGGGCAGTTCCTTCGCATTGAGGCCAACCTCGAAGCGGGTATTGGTCTTGGGGCCGAGCATGGCAAACTGCTTCCTGCGCCGCAGGCTGACGTAGCCTTTCTTCGGCAGGGTCTCGAACTCGCCGAATGCCTGGATGGCCTGCATCAACGCCTCGTGAATGGGACGGAAGGCGGCCTTCGGGCCGGTGTAGATTTCATCCAGCACCGCATCGGTGGACTTGCCCTGCGCGGCGCGTTCGCCGTCTGACTTCAGGATGGCGTGTACCAGCGCGTTGGCGTCGCCGTGCCCCAGCCCGAGCTTCGACTTGAACATGTCGCGCAATTCGCCATGTTTGGTCAGGTCGCTCTGTTGGGCCAGGGCGGCCAGTTCGGCCAGGCTCAGGCCGCTCTTCTTTTGGATGTTGTCGAGCTGGGTTTGGACGGCTTGTTCGAGACTGCTCATTAGATTCTCCTGGATGAAAGGAAAACCACGGATAAAGACCGGGCTTCATCATCGACATCCCCGGTCAGGGACGGGGGATGTCGGTTTGGATGGCTGCGGCGGGTTTATCCCGTCTTTTCGGGTGCAGGCTCGAAGATGGCGGATACAATCGCCTTGGCATCATAATACCCCAATCCGTACTCGCGCACCAGCATGGCGCGGATGGCATCGTGACGGGTCAACCGGGTGCGATGGATGATGTCGGCCAGTTCGGCCAGGGGCATGCCGAGTTTGGCCTGAATGGTTTCGAGTTGAAGTTGCGCGGCGGCGTCCAGTTGATTCATGAAAGGCTCCTTTTGGATGGGTGGGATGGACTGCTGTATTATAGAACAAGTGTTCTGTAATTTCAAGACCCTTTTTGCGGGATGCCGGCAAACGATGTAAAATGAATCACATCCTATCCCACGGGAGTATTCGGAATGAATGAAGTCATCGAAGTTCTGATGCGGCGCAAATCGGTGCGCGCCTACGAGGATCGGCCGATCAGCCCGGAGGTGCGGCAGGCCATCCTGCAGGCCACCCTGCGCGCGCCCACAGCCGGCAACCTGATGTTGTATTCCATCCTGGACGTGAGCGACCAGCAATTCAAGGAACGGCTGGCCGTCACCTGCGACCATCAACCCTTCATCGCCCGCGCGCCGATGGTCTGGCTGTTCCTGGCCGATTACCAGCGCTGGTACGATTATTTCCTCGCCAGCGGTGTGGAGGAGATGTGCGCGCAAAGAGGCGTACCCATGCGCAAACCCGCGGAAGGCGACCTGTTCCTGGCCTGCTGCGATGCGCTGATCGCCGCGCAGAATGCGGTCATCGCGGCTGAGTCGTTCGGGCTTGGCTCGTGCTACATCGGCGATGTCATGGAACAGTACGAGGCTCACCGGGAATTGCTCGACCTGCCGCAGTACGTCTTTCCCATCGGCATGGTGGTCTTCGGCTATCCCACCCAACAGCAAAAGGAACGGGAACTCACCAGCCGTTTCGACGAGAAGTTCATCGTCTTCGAGAATCGCTATCGCAGGCTGGCGCGCGGGGAATTCGAGGAAATGTTTGCGGGGCGGGAGCAGTTGCGCGCCCAAGGCAAAAACTCGGACGGGTCGACCAACGTGGGGCAGGCCACCTACCTGCGCAAATTCGACGCGGACTTTTCCCATGAAATGAACCGTTCGGTACAATTGATCTTGCAGGCATGGTTGAAATAACCGCTGCATTTCATCCAAAGGATTTTTGGCTCTACCGTTTTTAACGGGAAAGAGGCTCACCATAAAGGGCACAACACCTACCCTGCCGTCTCGCACCGTCGTCCACAGGATCGCTGCGCTGATGCTCGCGGCACGAACGGTGGCGGGCGGTGCCAGGGTTGTGACCGTCGTGTCCTTTGTGTTTGAAAAAGGTTTCCTGTTAATTACGGGACACCTGGATTTTTTCAATCGGAGGTTTGCATGGAAGTGTTAGGCATCGACGTGGGCGGCTCGGGCATCAAGGGCGCGCCTGTGGACATCAAGACCGGCAGCCTGCTGGCCGAACGCTATCGCATCAAGACGCCCGGCAAGGCGGAGCCTGAACCCGTCGCCAAAGTGGTCGACAAGATCGCCAAGTCTTTCAACTGGACTGGCCCGATCGGCATCGGCTTCCCCGCGCCGATCAAGAGCGGGGTGGCCATGATGGCCGCCAACATCTCGCCCCAGTGGGTCGGCGTCAACGCCGACAAGTTGTTCAGCGAGGTGACCGGCTGCGACTGCACCCTGGTTAACGATGCGGATGCGGCCGGGCTGGCCGAGATGTCCTTTGGCGCCGGCCGCGGCCAGCATGGCACGGTCATCATGATCACGCTGGGCACAGGCATCGGCACGGCCGTCTTCCATGGCGGCAAGCTGCTGCCCAACACTGAGTTCGGCCACCTGGAGATGAAGGGCCAGGACGCCGAATACCGCGCATCGGATGCCGCCCGCCAGCGCGACGACCTGACCTGGAAGAAGTACGCCAAGCGCCTGAACAAATACCTGCTGGCCATGGAGAAACTCTTCTGGCCCGACCTGTTCATCGTGGGCGGCGGCATCAGCAAGGAGGCGCAGAAATTTCTGCCCCTGCTCAGCCTTCAGACTCCCATCATCCCCGCTGACCTGCTCAACGAGGCGGGCATTGTGGGGGCGGCGCTGGCAGCCAGGCGTTGACGGGATCGGCTTGGGCGGGTCCCAGGCTGCTTTGACGGTGGCAGGCGCGGGCGAAAACGGAATCCCCCTCCAAAGTGGGGGGGATATTCCCCGCCTGTGCGGGCGGACAAAGCCGACCTCTGCAAGTATCCTTGGGGCATACGATACGGAGACGCACATGGAAACGAATCTCGTTCTCGCCCCCACCCATCACAAGACCAGCAACCTGGAGTTTGCGTTGCAGGCACTGATCAACCCGTTGGATGCGCTGACCAACCTGGCCTGTGAGCAGGGCGACATTGCCCACATCAGGCTTGGCCGTCACGAGATCTTCCTGTTGAGCCATCCCGAATTCATCGAGCAGGTGCTGGTCAAACAAAGCCATAATTTCGTCAAAGGGCCTGCGCTCCAGCGCACGCGCATCCTTTTGGGCGAGGGGCTGCTCACCAGCGAAGGCCCCGAGCACCTGGCCCAGCGCCGCGCCTTGCAGCCCGCCTTCCATCGTGAGCGCCTGGAAGAGTATGCCGCCGTCATGAGTTACTGCGCCCTGGATGAGACCCTGCTCTGGCGGGATGGGGAACGCGCCGAAATGACCGCGCGCATGATGCGCCTGACCCTGAACATTGCCCTGCGCTCCTTCTTTGGGGTGGCCCCCGAGGAATCTGCCAAACGGGTTGGCCGCTCGATGACGACCTTGATGCGCCTCTTCCCCCTGGCAGCCCTGCCGTTGTCTGACGCGGCCCGCGCCCGCTTCCCCGGCTTCAAAAACGCCGCCGCCGATTTGAACGCGATTACCGCCGCGCTCATCGCCAATCCCCAGTCGCGGTTCGCCAGGACCGCCCTTATCCATCTCTTGAAGGAGCAGGGCGGCGAAGCATTCGACGACGAGCAGGTGCGCGCGCATGCCCTCACCTTCCTGCTGGCCGGCCACGAGACGACCGCCCTGCTGCTGGCCTGGTGCTGGGACATGCTGGCGCATCACCCCTATGTGCAGGGAAAGCTGCAGGCCGAAATCGATTTCGTGCTGGGTGAGCGCATTCCCTCCCCGACCGATTTCAAGAGCCTTCCTTATACCCGCGCCGTAATCAAGGAGACCCTGCGAATGCGCCCGCCCGCGTGGACGATTGGACGCCAGGCGATGCAGGATTGCGAGATCGGCGGGCAGGAGATCCCGGCCGGGGCGACCGTGCTGCTCAGCCAATGGGTCATGCACCACGACCCGCGTTTCTACGGCGACCCGCAGGCATTCCGTCCCGAGCGTTGGCTCGAATCCGAACAGGCGCTCATCCCGCGTTATGCCTTCTTCCCCTTCGGCGGCGGGGAGCGGGTGTGCATCGGCGAACATTTTGCCTGGACGGAAGCCGTGGTGGCGCTGGCCCTGGCCGTCCGCAACTGGCAGGTGCTGCCCATCCAGGTTGAGCCTGCCCGCCCCCAGCCCAGTGTGACCCTGCGGCCCCGCAACGGCATCCACCTGCGGTTGGAGCGCCGCAGCAAGTAAGTTGTTTATCACCGTATCCGCTTCGTTTATCCCAAAGGAGTAACCCCATGAAGTCCCTTACCCGAACCCTTATCATTACACTGATCCTGGTTGGCCTGTTGAGCGCCTGCACCCTGGGCGCGCAGCCCACAACCGTCGATGACGCCGCCGCCATCAGCACTGCCGTGGCCGGCACGCAGCAGGCCGCAGCGCTGGCCCAGGCCACCGTCAACGCGGTGGTTCTGACCGCCATGCCTGCCACGCCCACACCCGGGCCGACGGTCGAATACGTCGCGATGACCGAGGAAGAACTGGCCGCGCTGATCGACAAAGCCGTGGCCGATGCTGTGGCCGCCACCGAGCAGACCACCGCCAGCGTGGTCTACACCACCAGCGACACAGCCATGACAACCGAAGAAGTGACGTACGTCTACGACTATTACTATTCCGCCGATTACTACGTGGAATACGCTGAAGACCTGCTGGAAGAATACTATTACCTGTATTCCGACCTGGCCTACGAGATGATCGCGGAACTCGAAGCCATCGAAGCCCAAATCAACGAGTTGAACACCACGCTCAGCTCCATCGACTCCTCGCTCCAGCAGATCAGCGCCACCCTGGAGCAGGGCCTGGAAGTGGCCACGGAAACCATCGACCAGCTCAACCAGGCCGCCCAGCAGGCCCAGGCCCGCGCCGCGGAATTGAAGACCCAGTCGCAGGACATGATGGCGGTCTTGCAGGCCGACCAGCAGGGACGCCTCGACCAGATGGCGCAAATCCAGCCGAACAATATCCCCACCGATAAACTCGCGGCCCTGCAGACCGGCTTCCAGTTCATCGACGAGGCCAAGACGGCCCTGGGCGACAACAAGCTCTCCCGCGACGAGTTGATGAAGCTGGCCCAGTTGGGCGCGAACGCCCAGGCCGGCTTCCAGAAATTCGGCGGCGCTGCCGGCGGCCAGATCCCCGGCCTGCCCAACGGCGGCCCGGACCTGAGCCAGTTCAGCGCCAAGTTCGGCGAGATCACCACCCAGTTCGCCCGCGGACAAATGCCCCAGGCGCGCTCCGGACTGGACGGCTTCGAGCGCTCGCTCGGCCAGCGCCCCAGCGGCCCGAACCTGCC
>JBMOMS010000124.1:0-4412 GCA_049324895.1 Chloroflexota bacterium | reverse complement strand
GGCGGCGGCCCCAACCTGCCCGGACGCCCGTAATCCCTGTCGAGCACCATCCTTCCCACATGAGCATACGAGTGAGGCGTCTCCTCCGCCCCACTCGTTGCTGCATAAAAAAATTGTGCTGCACCTGGCGGTCTTTCACGCCTATTCCTGGAGAGCCAAAAAATATCCGCCCCGGAGCGGGTGGAAACGTAAAACATGACACATCCCGAAATTAGTCTTTCGAGGATGTGTCATGTTTTACTTCAGGGTGCATTACTTCATCGGCTCGCCGTAGACAAGTTCCATGAATTCCAGGATCAGGTCCAGCGCCGGGGGAACCAGTGTTTCGGTCAACAATATCATGCCGTGCGCCCGGGTGTCCGGGTAGACTTGCATGCGGTAATGTTCCCCGCCGGCGCTCTTGCAGGTCGGGGCAGATTCACCGTCCTTTTCGCCGGCCAGGCACCAGGACGGCACCGGGGCGAGGTCGTTCACCACCACGGGATAGGACATATCCAGGTAGTTGCCCGGGGAGAGGGCCAGGTTGCCCACACACCCGCCCCCGGCCTTCTGGTTGTACAGCAGGCAGCCGTCGGCGGCGCCGTCGGCGCCGATGCTGGCCCCAATGGCAGCCATGCGGCTGGGGTCCACGCCTTCGAGGGCCGCCGCAGTTTCAAAGGCGGCCAGCGCATCGAGGGCCAAATCGCGGCGCGTGCTGGGGCCTTTTTCACTCTCGCCGTAGTTGCGGAAGTCGAAGGCAAAGACCGCCACCGAAGTCTCGGCAGCCAGGGGCGGGAAGATGTCGGCCAGGCTGGCCCCGGTCGACCCGACACAGCGCTCGATCTGGGGCGGATTCTCGTCGGCGCGATTTTGCAGCCAGGGCGACATGGCGCTCCAGTCGCACAGGTCGCCGCCCGCCCAGTGTATCAGGATCATCACGGGCGCGTCGGCATATTTCGACGGGTAGTAATAGCCCACCAGTTTCTTGCCATCCTCGGCCTGGAACTCGATGCGCTGCGGGTCGGCAGCCAGGTTGGACAGCGGGCGCTGCGGGACGGCTTCGGTGGGGGTGGGTGGGATAGGAGTGGGGGAGGGTTCCGCGGTGGCGGTCGGCGGTTTGACGGCGGTGGGCGGCTCGCTGGGCGGGTCCGTTGGGGCGGCCGGGACAGGCGTGGAACAGGCTGCCAGCGCAAGCGACAGAATCATCACCCACGCCAGGCTGCGGACAAGGGAGGATACGGTATTCATGGAAACTCCTTTTTACAAACGGTGTATCGAAATTCGCATTTCTACCGTTATCGCCCGGTACCTTTAGGGAGTCATCCGCGATCTGGATTCATTATAGCAAAGCGGGCCGGGGGATTCAATCCAAACGGCGCGCCGGCGCAAAAAGCCCGGGCAAGACGGAGGAGACGTCTTGCCCGGGAGGTCAAGTCCTTTCTGCGCGTTTGCGCCGGGGATTATTGGGTGGGTTTTCCGTGGGGGGCGGGCATGGCCTGGCGAACGGCATCCATCAGGGTGGAGTAATCCACGCCGGCCTGTTCGGCCAATTGCTGCAAGCTGGTCCCGCTTTCGAGGGCGGTGGCAACCTCGTCGGCGGTCATGCCGAGGATTTGGGCGGCAGCGGTGATGGCCGCATCGTTCAGCCGCAGTCCGCCGCGGCCATCGTCGGGGCCGTTGTGGTCAGGGCCGGGTCCGCCGCGGCCCAGGCCGAAGCCAGGTTCGTCGAGAAAGCCCTGGTCGAGGCCTTCCAGCAGCCAGTCGGCCTTTTCCTGCGAGATGGTTCCATCGGCCACGCCGCTCTCGATCTGGGTGCGCAGTTCCTCCCGTCGAACGGCGGCAAGCGCATCCTGTACGTCCTGGAAGTCGACGCCCGCGTCGGCGGCCAGATCTTCGAGGGTTTTTCCATCTTCCAGCGCGGATTGGAGTTCATCGGCACTCAGGCCGAGGACTTTGGCGGCCGCTTCCAACTCGGCCTGGCTGAGTCCGCGCCCGTGGCGGGGCAGGCCGACGGCTGGGGTGTCCGTGGACGAGCCGGGCGTGCCCGCCTGTGCGTACGCGCGGGTGGCGACTGCCGCCCCTGCCATCAGGGTGACGACCAGCAAGCCGCCGATCAAAAGTGCGACTTTCGTTTTCATCTGTTGTACCTCTTTTCTTTGATATGGTTGAAGCGCCTTCAACCTTGCGCCTATCTTATTCCACGAACATTAGCCGGATGTGACCAGAAAATGGGGAAATTGTGTACTTCGCAGGTCCGAGCCGGGCGCTTTGCAAAAGAAAAGGAAAGAATCCCGCCGGGAAAATCGCAATTTGGGAGCGCGCTGGGTATAATTCATCCATCCCGCCAAAGGAGAGAGCATGTACGATCAGAACAAATTGAATGACCTGAAGGATACGCTCGCCAGATGGGAGGAAACGAACCTGCAAAAGGCGCTGGCCTCCCTGCCCGAACGCCAGGGGCAATTCGTCACCACCTCTTCCGAGCCGATCAACCGCCTCTACACCCCGCTCGATGTGGCCGGCCTGGATTACGCCGCCGACCTGGGCCAGCCGGGCGAATATCCCTTTACGCGCGGCGTGCATCCGACCCTGCACCGCTCCAAGTTGTGGACGATGCGCATGTTCGCGGGCTTCGGCACCGCCGAGGAGACCAACGCCCGCTTCAAATATTTATTGGACCAGGGCCAGACCGGCCTGAGTGTGGCCTTCGACCTGGCCACCCTGATGGGCTACGACACCGACCAGCCCGAGGCGTTGGGCGAATTCGGCAAATGCGGCGTGGCCGTCTCCTCGCTCAAGGACATGGAAATCCTGATGGACGGCATCCCGTTGGAGAAGGTCTCCACCAGCATGACCATCAACTCGCCCGCCGCCATCATCTGGGCCATGTACATCGCCGCCGCCGAGAACCAGGGCGTGCGCCCCGACCAGTTGCGCGGCACCATCCAGAACGACATCCTCAAGGAATTCATCGCGCAGAAGGAATTCATCTTCCCGCCCGAGCCGTCCATGCGGCTGGTGGTCGACACGATGGAGTTCGGCGCGCAGAAGGTTCCGCAGTGGAATACCATCTCGATCAGCGGATACCACATCCGCGAAGCGGGGTCCACCGCCGCGCAGGAGCTGGCCTTCACCCTGGGCGACGGTCTCGAATACGTGCGCTGGGGCATTGCCCGCGGCATGGATGTGGATGAGTTTGCGCCGCGCCTGTCCTTCTTCTTCAACGCCCACAATGATTTCTTCGAGGAGATCGCCAAATACCGCGCCGCCCGCCGCATTTGGGCGCGCGAGATGCGCGAGACCTTCAAGGCCAAAAATCCGCGCTCGTGGCTGCTGCGCTTCCACACGCAGACAGCGGGAGTCAGCCTCACCGCCCAACAGCCCGAGAACAACGTGGTGCGCGTGGCGCTCCAGGCGCTGGCCGCCGTGCTCGGCGGGACGCAGTCGCTGCATACCAACTCGCTGGATGAGGCGCTGGCCCTGCCCTCCGAACATGCCGTGACCATTGCCCTGCGCACCCAGCAGATCATCGCCGAGGAGTCGGGCGTGACCAACACGGTCGATCCGCTGGGGGGCAGCTTCTTCGTCGAGGCCCAGACCGACCGCATCGAGGCGCAGGCCTACGAGTATTTCCGCCGCGTGGAGGAGTTGGGCGGCGTGATCCCCGCCCTCGAAAAGGGCTTCTTCCAAAGCGAGATTTCCGATGCGGCCTACCGTTATCAGCGCGAGATCGATGCGGGCCTGCGCCGCATCGTCGGAGTCAACGCCTACGCCGAGAAGAAACCGCTGACCATTCCCATCCTCGAAATGGACCCGCAGGGCTACCAGCGCCAGGTGGCGCGCCTGGACGAGGTGCGCCGGACGCGCGACGCCGGGCGCGTGGGTCAGGCCCTCGACCGCCTGCGCATCGCCTGCCAGGGTAAGGAAAACACCATGCCCCATATCATGGAAGCCGTCCATGCCTATGCCACCCTGGGCGAGATCGTCGGCGTGATGAAGGCGGTCTTCGGCACCTACGAAGAACCCAATTGGATTTAAGCGCCAGGTTCCAGGAATTCCGCGCCATGCGCCCGATGCGCATGGCGCGTTTCATTTTCCTCGAACGCACGCCTCGCGGGCACGGAATCCATCCTGCCGCTGTTCGCCGGTTCCACATGAAAACGACGCGTGCTGGGCTTGTCGAAGCAAGGCGGCCAAGCTCGGCTATCAATTGCCACCTGCATAGGGCGGACTCCGAAATATGCTCTTTGCTCGGCGTCGACCGGCAAGACGCCTGCTTTGCATTTAAGTCCCCGCAGGATTTTTGATACTCAGTAGATCACGAAAGAGCAAAACGCGAGTGACGAAAGGCGACATTCGCCAAGTCGAACAGTTTTTCAACGGCATGAGCAATCATGCGAACCAAGCGACGGAGCGTCAGCCAGTATTTGGAA
>JBMOMS010000123.1:0-13597 GCA_049324895.1 Chloroflexota bacterium | reverse complement strand
TGCGCCGACAGCAGCCTTCGCAAGGGTGAATCCATTAAACCATTTTCATTTGCAAGGAGGAATTCCATGTCCGTCAAAAACAAAGTCACATTGCTTCTGGTCATTGCCCTGCTGCTGGTGGGATGCGCCCCAACGCCGCAAAAGGAAACCGTGCAACAAGTCCAGGTGGTGCAGGAACAGGAATTGAGCATCAAGACCTTTGGTGTGGGCGAGGTCAAGGTCAGGCCTGATACGGTGCGCTTCGAAGTCATCCTGGTCACCGAAAACCAGGAACAGGCTCCTGCCGAACAGGAACTCGAAGAGAAAACGCAAAACATCATTGCGGTGTTGAAGGAATTCTCGATCCCCAATGGAGATTTCAAGGAGGATTATCCGAGATTGACGACTGACGCGGTCGGAGCAAAAGTATACCGATACATTATGAAACAAAACATCAAGGTCACTCTGCGCGACCTGACCCAATTGGAGGCGCTCTTTTCCAAACTGTTCGAAGCAGGAGCCACTCAAATTTCGTTTGTTCGGTTTCAAGTGGCCGATATCGATCTATTCAAAGAGCAAGCCCTGGCCTTCGCGGTCACAGACGCAAGGAATAAAGCCGAAGTGATGGCCGAAGAATTGGGCCAGCAGGTCGGGAAGGCCCTGGTCATCGAGGAAATAGAATTGAATGATGATTATTATCAGTCAAACTATCCAGACTCTATCTACATAGACGGCGGAAACATGGAGCCAATTTACAATCAATTGAACGCCCTGTCGTTCAATGAGATTACCGTTCACGCGAAAATTTCCGTCAAGTTCGAGATCAAGTAACCCGATTTCCTGGATCGAAGTCATCGAACCTTGCGAAGGTTGAAATCATTGCGGCAGGCCCGTCGCCGACAGCAGCCTTCGCAAGGGTGAAAAATGCAAACGCTCACCATGAAAGATTCATGCAAGATAGACGATTTGTAGAGAGGTGAAAAATGTCGTTCGTTCACAGAATTTCCATCGCTTGTGTATTGCTCCTTGGCCTTGTGGGTTGCGCACCGGCAACACAGGTTGTGCCCACGCCGATTCCCCCACCGACCCAGACGGCGCAGCCAGCCCTGCCCCAACAGGTACAAATCATTCAACCCGAGAAAAGAAGCATTTCGGTGCTTGGGAAAGGGGAGATCAAAGTCACACCAGACATGGTGAGGATCTCCCTGCGCATCTCGACGGAAGACCGCGAAATCACAAAAGCAGCGTCGACCAATCACGAGAACACTCGAAACATCCTCTCCATCCTGGAAAAATACAACGTCGAAGAAAAGGATATACTGACCAGCTACCTATCCATCCATCCTGACTACGACTATCGTACATCACGGATAACCGGCTATTCTGCAGACCACACGATACAAGTGACCCTGCGGGATCTGACCCAGTTCGAGCCGCTGGTGATCGAAATACTGGAAACAGGGGTTTCCTCAGTCTATGGCGTAAAATTCCAGGTATCGGATTTGGAAAAATATGAAGAACATGCCCGAACCCTGGCAATCCAATCGGCCAAGGATAAGGCCACATCCATGGCAAAGGACCTTGGACAGGAGATCGGCGAACCGTTGTCCATTCAAGAAGCCATTGAAAGAAACGACACTTCATACAACTATTTCTCGTCGGCACTTGCTCTCCTGGTGTATCCGAGCGAAAGTCTCGAAGACCCATCCGTTCTGCTGCCAGGCCAGTTGACGATCACTGCCGTGGTAACGGTGGAATTTGCGCTGAAATGACACATACCTGCTCCCATCTGCGGGAGCGCTGACCATGCAGTCTGGACAGCAATCGCACCCCTTGTTGCTTCGGTAAAACCTTGCGAAGGTTGAAATCATTGCGGCAGGCCCGTCGCGGGCAGCAACCTTCGCAAGGGTGAATATTTTCATGTGCAAGGAGGAATATCCATGCCCGTCAAAAACAAAGTCACGCTGCTCCTGGTCATTGTCCTGCTGCTGGCAGGATGCGCCCCGACGCCACAAGCGCCGCAGCAGCAAAGGATTCAGATCATTCAGCAAGAGGAGAGAAATATCTCCACGTATGGATATGGAGAGGTCAGGGTCAAGCCGGATGTGGCGCGATTCATTGTCACCGTCCAGACCCAAAAGGGCGGCTTATCCCCAGCGCTGGAAGAAAACGAGCAAGCAACACAAGCGCTCCTGTCCATCCTGCAAAAATACAAAATCGCCAGCAGCGACATCAAGCCAGATTATCTTCAGCAGGAAAAAAGCGGCACGGATTCGAATCCATACTTCAAAATCCGTCGGAATATAAAAGTGGTATTGCGGGACCTAACCCAGTTGGAGCCGCTATTTACAGAGATGATCCAGGCCGATACCTATCGGATTTGGGAGCTCCGCTTCCAGGTTTCCAGCGTTGTCCTTTACGAACAGCAGGCATTAATCCTGGCCATTGCCGATGCCAGGGCAAAAGCGGAAACCATGACGGCAGAACTGGGGCGCGCAGTTGGTGAAGCGATTACCCTGCGCGCAAATCCTGTTTATAGTTATCAGAATCAGGATGAAAACATATTCACTACCGGAAGGTACCAGGATGAAAGAATCCGGACGAGCGATCTCCCTGGTTTGGTTTCCCTATCAAACCAGGATTTGGAAATTACTTTCACCGTCTGGATGGAATTCCAATTGAAATAACCTATCCGCTCATTTCAGAGACAGGCGACCCACCTTCTCGTTGAAATACCCCCGCCTTGCGATGATTCGAAAATTGACAAACGGTTGATTATGTTCGCCCCTTTCCCGCTGAGATGTGGACAGAGATTTTCTCGCAGGTAAATCACGAAACCTATGTTTTGCATGGAGGAACGCCATGTTCGTCAAACACAAAGTCACCCTACTTCTGTTTTTTGCCCTGCTGCTGGCAGGCTGCGCTCCGACACCGCAAGCGCCGCAGGTGCAGGATATTCAGGTAATCCAGGCCCAAGAAAGGAGCATTTCGTCTCGCGGGATCGGAGAAGTCAGGATACGGCCGGATGCAGTGCGCTTCACCATCATAGTCAAAACGGATGGAAGTTATCTGACCGCCGCGCTGGAAAATAATGAACAAGCAACCCGGGAGGTCCTGGCCCTTCTGAAGAAATATGAAATAGCGGACGCCGACATCGAAACAGGCCAGCCCGACCAGGAGGAAGGCGTATTCGAGCCAGTTCGCTATTTCGTTCGCCAAAGTATAACGGTGATCTTGCGCGACCTGACCAGGTTTGAAACGCTGAGCACAGAAATCCTGCAAGGCGGGGTCTATCATATTTCAGAAGTGCGGTTCCTGATTTCCAACATTACACCCTACAAGGAACAGGCGCTAAGTCTGGCTATTTCAGACGCCAGGAGTAAAGCGGAAATAATGGCGGCAAATATTGGGCGCGAACTTGGGGAAGTACTCACCATATACGACAATCCAGGAGACCAGTATAGCCCTAAGCTGGAGGCCGAAATCCCCACCTCAACTTCCGAATCCTTCAATGAATTGGAAATTCAAGTCAGGGTCGAACTGGTATTCCAGTTGAAATAGACCGTCCATTCCGCGCGCGCCGCGTAATAGGCCGCGCCTTATCCTCGTCTTCACCTCATGCCCTACCTGATCCTTTCCACCCTTGTCTTCCTGATCGGCATTGCCATCATTTACTGGCTGCACAATCAGTACCACCTCGACGTCATTGTCGAGCCTGTCGCGCAGCCCCTGCCCCCTGCTCCGCTGATCTCGGTCTGCATCCCCGCGCGGAACGAGGCGCGCAACATCGGCCGCTGCGTGCAGGCGGTGCTGGCGCAGGATTATCCCAACTTCGAGGTCATCGTGCTGGATGACCGTTCGACGGATGCCACGCCTGAGATCCTTCGTGGCCACGCCACTCAGGATGACACATTGAGAGTATTGCACGGCGTGGACCTGCCCGCAGGCTGGGCGGGCAAGCCACATGCGCTGTATCAGACCGCAAAGGTGGCTCGTGGCGAGTGGCTGTGCTTCATCGACGCGGATACCTTCCTCGCGCCCGGGACGCTGTCCGCGACCTACGCCAGGGCGCTCGAAACCCGCGCCGACATGCTGACCCTGATGACCTTCCAAATCCTGGGCTCGTTCTGGGAGAAGGCGGTCATGCCGCTGGTGATGACGGCGCTCTCGGTCGGGTTCTCGCCGCGCAAGGTCAACGACCCGTCCACGCGGGATGCCATCGCCAACGGGCAATTCATCTTCATCAAGCGCAGCGTCTATGACGCCATCGGCGGCCATGAACGCGTCAGGGACCAGATCGTGGAAGACAAGGCCATCTCCGAGCAGGTCAAGTGGAACGGGCACCGCCTGGTGGTGGCCGACGGCATGAAGCTGGTGCGCACGCGCATGTACACCTCCCTGCCCGAGATGTGGGAAGGCTGGACGAAGAACATCTACCTCGGGCTGAGCGACCATCCTGGATTGCTTCTGTTGGGGGCCTTCGGCGCAACGCTGGCAGTCATCGCGGCCCTGTTCCTGCCCGCCTGGCCCCTGCTTGGCCTGGGCTGGGGACTGAACGGCGGCGGATGGGCGGCGCTGGCCGTGATGGCGGAAGCCGCCCTTTTATGGGGCTACCTGCTGACGGTCCGCGCGAAGGTGGCGCGCAAGATGGGGATTTCCCGCTGGTGGGCCGTGACCACTCCGCTCGGGGCGGGCGTCTTCGCCGCCATGATGCTCACCTCCGCATGGAAGGTGTTATCGGGCCAGGGGGTGACGTGGAAGGGCCGCGTATATTCCAATTCCAGGCATTAAATCGAACCGCCCCTGTGCATGACAGGGGCGGCGGTTTGGGGAGCCTGATGGGTTTCGAACCCACAACATCCACATCCACAGTGTGGCGCTCTGCCATTGAGCTACAGGCTCCATACCACAAGCGGACGATATTTTATCACAATTTATCGGGGTATCAAGATGCGAATGCGCTTTTCGCGCCCCTACCCCAAAATCCTGCGGATGGCTTCCGCCGCCTCCGCGCGCGGGACGATGACCTGCTCGCCAGTCGAGAGGTTCTTTACCGCCGCCAGGCCTTTCTCCGCCTCGTCGGGACCGACGGTGACGACCACCTTCATCTTCATCCTGTCGGCGTACTTGAACTGTCTGGGCAGTTTGGCAGGCTCGGGATAGACGATGACGTTCAGGCCCGCGCCGCGCAATTCGGCGGCCAGCGCGTACGAGTTCAGCCACAACTTCTCGTCGAAGACTGTCACCAGCACGGAGGACGGGGTTGGGTCGAAGTCGGGCAGCAGGCCCGCCTCCCGCAGCACGATGCCGGTGACCACGTCACCCATCGCAAAGCCGATGCCCGAGAGCGGCTGCCCGCCCACGTCGGCCAGCAGGTTGTCGTAGCGTCCGCCGCCCAGGATGGCGCGCCGCACCCCGCCCGTCTGATCGAAAGCCTCGAAGACAGTGCCCGTGTAATACAACAGTCCGCGCATGATGTTGGGATCGAACTTGACGTACTCCTTCACACCCAATGCTTCGAGGGCGGCAAACAGGCGCACCAGTTCATCGCTTTCCTTCCACAGGTCGAAGTTTGCGAGCACGGCCTTCATGCCATCCAACTGCGTCTGGTTCAGGCCGAGGTCGAGCGCGTTCGCGTCCCATTGGGATGGGTCCATCTTCGAGCGGCGGTCGACCAGGTTGGACAAGTCCAGGCGTTTTTCGGGAACAATGCCCAGCGCGTCGAATTGGGCATCCATCAGGCGGCGGTTGTTCACGAAAATGGCCGCCCGCTGCGGGCCCAGGCCGACGGAGCGCAGGAAGGCGGCGGCCACGGCCAGCAGTTCCGCATCCGCTTCGGGGGAATTGACTCCCAGCATGTCGATGTTCCATTGGAAGAATTCGCGCGTGCGTCCCTTTTGGGGCGATTCGTAACGCCAAAATGGTCCAAAGGACCACCAACGCACGGGGAAGGCCAACGATCCCTGGCGGGCGGCGATCATGCGCGCCAGCGACGGGGTCAACTCGGGGCGCAGGGTGACTTCATCCCCGCCGCGGTCGCTAAACACGAAGGATTGCTTCTTGACCAGCTCCTCACCCGATTTGGCGGCGTACAGGTCGAGGGTTTCGAGGAAGGGGCCGTCCCATTCCTGGTAGCCAAAGGCCTGCGAAGCCGCGCGCACCCTGGCATACAGGTAATTGCGCAGCGCCATTTCTTCGGGGTAGAACTCGCGTGTGCCTTTGACAGTTTGAATGCTTGGTTTCATGATGGACTCCGCTGAAAAACTGGCCTCCATTGTAGCATATTCTGATTTTTGCATGACAAACGGCTTTGCGAGTAAGGAATAAACGCACTGGCGTTTTATTGTGAAAAATAGTACAAATTACACGGAGTATATCCGAATTTCGAGAAGGAGAAAAGTTCCATGGATTCGCTGGATGAGATCAAACTAGAACTCCAAAAAATTCCCTGGTTTCGCGATCTGCAGATCAAGCACCTCGATATGCTTGCGGGCATCACACAGGTTCGCAGCGCCAAGGCAGGCGAGGTTTTGTTCCGCGAGGGCGACCGCGCCGAGTACATCTACATCGTGCTCTCGGGGCGCGTCGCGCTGGATATGGCCGTTCCGCCGCGGGGCAAAATGCGCTTCCACACCGCCGACACCTGGGAAGTAGTCGGCTGGTCGAGCGCCACGCCCGTGGTGCATCAGCGCACCGCCAGCGCCACCACCGTGGTGGACAGCCGCCTGGCCATGATCGACTCGGCCAAACTGCGCGAGCTGTGCGACCAGGATCATGACCTGGGATACCTGGTCATGCGCCGCCTGTCCAACATCGTAGCCAGCCGCCTGATGAGCAGCCGCCTGCAGTTGCTGGATATGTTCGCCGAACCGGAGACCAAAAATGCCAAGTGACCGCAGCCCTGAAATCGGAAGCACCGTTGCCATCCAGAAACACATCTTCAACGCGCTTCTCGAGAAATTGAAAGCCGAAGGGTACGAGGTCATCGGCCCGCGCGTGGAAAACGAGACCCTGGTCTACGCGCCCATCGAAAAACTGGAAGACCTGCCGCGCGGGTACGTCACCGAGCAGGAAGCCGGCTCCTTCCGCCTGGTGCATACGGGACACTCGCGCTATTTCGACGTCATCCCCGGCGCGCAATCCTGGAAGCAGTTCCTCTTCCCCTCCCACGCGAACCTGTTCACCCTGCGCAAGGTCAACGGCGGTTGGGAAATGGAAACCGCCAAGCCGACCGCCCCCGCCTACGCCTTCATCGGCGTGCGCGGCTGTGAATTGGCCGCCATCCAGATCCAGGACAACGCCTTCCTGCGCAGCGACTTTGCGGATCCCATCTACCGCGCCGCGCGCGAGAAGGCCTTCCTGCTGGCCGTCAACTGCCTGCACCCCGCCAGCACCTGTTTCTGCGCCTCGATGGGCACAGGCCCGCGCGTGGAAAGCGGCTCGGACCTGACCCTGACCGAGTTGGAGGACGTGTTCCTGCTCAACGTCGGCTCGGAATTGGGGCGCAGCGTCCTGACCGGCCTGCCCTTCGAGTCGGCCAGCGCCTTCGTGCTCAATGCCGCCAACCGCGGCCTGGAGCGCGCCGCCCAGCAAATGGGCCGCAGCATGGACACCAGCGACCTGCCCGACCTGATTCTCAACAACCTCGAACACCCGCACTGGCGGGCCATCGGCGAACGCTGCCTGTCCTGCGGCAACTGCACCCAGGTCTGCCCGACCTGCTTCTGCTGGGACGCGGTCGACTCGATCAGCCTCGACGGCAGCCAGTCGCGCCGTGAGCGTGTTTGGGACTCGTGCTTCAACCCCGGCTATTCCTACCAGGCGGGCGGCAACACCCGCCCCACCATTCATTCCCGCTACCGCCAGTGGATGTCTCACAAGCTCGGCACCTGGAAAGTTCAATACGGAACCCTGGGCTGCACGGGCTGCGGGCGCTGCATCACCTGGTGCCCCGCCGCCATCGACATCACCGCCGAACTCACCGCCCTGCGCAAGGAGGTCCGCTAATGGCCCCCCAACTTCACGCCCCCTCCCCAGCCTCTCCCACCGAACGCCTGTTGGAACCGGTCTGGGCGGAGGTTACCCAGATCGTGCCCGAGGCGGAAGGCATTTCCACCTACTGGCTCAAGTTCACCGATCCCGCCGTGGCTGCCGCCTACACCTTCCAGCCTGGGCAATTCAACATGGTCTACCTGCCCGGCTATGGCGAGGCGGCCATCTCGATCAGCTCCAACCCGGCCGACCCGACCCTGGTCGGGCACAGCATTCGCTTCGTGGGCAATGTCACACGCGCCATCAGCCGCCTGAAGGTCGGCGACGTGGTGGGCATCCGCGGGCCGTTCGGCTCCTACTGGCCGATGAAGGAAATGGAAGGCCACGACGTCATCATCGCCTGCGGCGGCATCGGCCTGCCGCCCCTGCGCCCCGCGATCTATCACATCATGAACCACCGCGAGAAGTACGGCAAGGTTTACCTGCTGTACGGCGCGCGCACCCCCAAGGACCTGCTCTATCCCACCCAGTTCGCAGAGTGGGAACGCGCAGGCATCCAGGTGCAGGTCACGGTCGACCGCGCGGATGAAGACTGGCAGGGGCAGGTCGGCGTGGTGCCGATGCTGTTCTACCGCTTCCGCATGGATGCGCCCAACAGCGTGGTGCTCACCTGCGGCCCCGAGATCATGATCCGCTTCGTGGTGTACGAAGGCCTCGCCCGCCGCGTGCCCGCCGACCAGATCTACGTCTCGCTCGAACGCAACATGAAATGCGGCCAGGGTTCCTGCGGCCACTGCCAGCTTGGCCCCTACTTCATCTGCAAGGATGGCCCGGTCTTCCGTTTCGATGCGCTGCAACCCTACTTCAACGTGGAGGAGTTCTAATGAGCCACAAACCCACCCTCGCCGTTTACAAATTCTCCTCCTGCGACGGCTGCCAGCTCTCCATCCTGAACATGGAGGATGAACTGCTCGACCTGGCGGGCGCCATCGACATCGCCTACTTCCTCGAAGCCACGCGCGCCGAACGCCCTGGCCCGTACGACATCGCCATCGTGGAAGGTTCGGTCACCACGCCGCACGAGGTCGAACGCATCCGTGAGATTCGCCGCCAGGCCAAGGTGCTGATTGCCCTGGGCACCTGCGCCACCGCGGGCGGGGTCCAGGCCCTGCGCAACTTTGCCAACGCCGAAGACTACGCCAACACCGTCTACGACCACCCCGAATATTTGCATTACCTCGAAACCGCCACACCCATCGCCGAACACGTGCCCGTGGATTTGGAATTGTGGGGTTGCCCGGTCAACAAGGGCCAGGTGCTGGAGGTCATCAGCGCGCTGCTCAACAACCGCCGCCCCAACCTGCCCGCCTACAGCGTGTGCCTGGAATGTAAACGCCGCGGCACGATCTGCGTTCTGGTGGACAAGGGCATCCCGTGCATCGGTCCCGCCACCCAGGCGGGTTGCGGCGCGATCTGCCCCGCCAACGGGCGCGGCTGCTACGGCTGCTTCGGCCCGACCCGCTCGACCAACCTCGACTCGCTCACCAACATCCTGACCAAACTCGAACGCAACCCCGGCGAGGTCGTGCGCCTGTTCCGCGGCATCAGTGGGTATGCGCCCGCCTTCCGCGAAACTGCGGATCAGCTCCTCAAGGAGGCCAAATGAAAAACATCGAAGTCCCCGCCCTGGCTCGTGTGGAAGGCGAAGGCGGCCTGTTCATCGGCTTGCAGGATGGCAAGGCCGTGGAAATTCGCCTCGACATCTACGAACCGCCGCGCTTCTTCGAAGGCTTCCTGGTGGGCCGCTTCCTGCAGGAAGTGCCCGACATCACCGCCCGCATCTGCGGCATTTGCCCGGTGGCCTACCAGATGAGTTCGGCCTTTGCGCTCGAACAGGCGCTGGGTGTCACCATCCACCCGCAGGCGCGGGCGCTGCGCCGCCTGATGTACTGCGGCGAATACATCGAAAGCCATGCCCTGCACATTTACCTGCTGCAGGCGCCCGACATGCTGGGCGTCCAGTCGGCGCTGGAATTGGCCGCCACGGCGCCCGAGGTGGTGAAGAACGCCCTGCGCCTGAAGAAGATCGGCAACCAGTTGCTCAAGGCCATTGGCGGACGCTCGGTACACCCTGTCAACGTGTGCGTGGGCGGATTCTACAGCTGGCCCAAAGTGGCGGACCTCAAGGCACTGCTGCCCGACCTGGAATGGGGCCTGGCGGCGTCCATCGAGTGCGCCAGGTGGGCGGCCACCCTGCCCTACCCCGAACTGGAGATCGACTACGAGTTCGTGGCGCTGCACCATCCCAACGAATATGGCGTGATCGAAGGCGAGATCCTTTCCTCGAAAGGCCGCGTGTTGACGATTCCTGAGTTCGAACATGGCTACATCGAGGAACACGTCAGGCACTCGAACGCCCTGCACAGCCACACCGTGGACGGCAACACCTACCTGGTCGGCCCGCTGGCGCGCCTGAACCTGAACCACCAGCAATTGCTGCCCGCCGCCAAACAGGCCATCAAGGATTCGGGCGTCGAACTGCCAATTCGAAATCCGTACAAGTCGCTGCTGGCGCGCGCCATCGAACTGGTGCATTTCTACGAGGAGGCCATCCAACTGGTCAACAGCTACAAGCCCGAAGGCCGCGCCCACGTCGAGTTGAAGCTCAAGGCGGGCGGGGGCACGGGCGCCACGGAAGCGCCGCGCGGACTGCTCTACCATCGCTACCAGATCGACGACCAGGGCCTGGTCCAGTTTGCGAAGATCACCCCGCCCACCGCGCAGAACCTGCCGCGCATCGAAGCGGACCTGTTTGCGCTGGCGCCCAAGATCGTGGAGCTGTCTCACGACGAGGCCACGCTGACCGCCGAGCACCTGGTGCGCGCCTATGACCCGTGCATTTCGTGCGCCACGCACTTCCTCAAGTTGAAAGTGGAGAACGTGTAAGGCGCATGAGCAAAGTAACCGTCATCGGCATCGGCCAAAGCTTGCGCGGGGACGACGCCGCGGGGCTGGAAGCTGTCCGCCGATGGCGGGAGCAATTCAACGAAACGGCCGGCAGGCCCGAGGTCCAGGTGGAGGTTTGTGAACTGCCTGGCCTGGGCCTGCTGGATTTGTTCGAGGGGGCGGATGCGGTCCTGTTGGTGGACGCCGTCCACAGCGGGGCCGGGGCTGGGAGCATCCATCGCGTCGGCCCCGGGGACCTGGCCGCCTTTACCGCCGAGGCCAACTCTGCCCACGGCTGGGGCGTGGCCGAGACGCTGGGCCTGGCGCGGCAATTGGGGCTGTCCCTGCCGCGCATCCACCTGATCGGCATCGAGGCGGAACAGATGGAGATCGGCGCGGGGTTGAGTCCCGCGGTCGAGGCGGCGTTGCCTGCCGTTTGTTTGGAGATCGAAAGGCTGTTGCAGGTTGCGCTTGAAGCGTGACCTGATTCATTCCAGGGGGCCGTGATGCTTCGCATGTGACAACCAGGGCTTTCTTGAAAATCGAAGGATTGGGCGTTGTGAATCAGGGCTGTTTCATCCATGCCTGTATTTAATCAGGGATTAAGATGGTCGGGATGCGCCGTGAGTATCAAAACAGGATGGATTGCAGATCGATTTGGATATATTGGAAATCCTGCGCATACATCCAGAAGGAAAAGCGTATAATCCAAAGAGAAACAAATCTAATCACGGAGATCCGATGTTCTCCTCCCCTTCCAACGTTGTCCAAATCCCAGCCAGCACGCGCACGCGCCATCGCTTTAGCGCGGGCCTCTTCTTCCTGTTTGCCCTGTTTATGGCGGTCTTGTCGCTGCTGCCGCCGAAGTCGGGCAGGAGTATGCCCGCAGACTGGTTGTACATCGCGGGCATGCTCGGCGTGATCGCGCTGTTCCTGGCGATTGGAACCATCCTCCTCGGCATGAGCCGCTTGTGTTTGCTGGTCTCGCCCGAAGGCATCGAGCAGCGCGGATTCGGGTTTCGCGTCCGCACCTCGTGGGACAACGTGGAGCGCATCACCCTCCTGCCCATGAGTATGCTGGCCCTCGGTCCCGCCTGGGATGAGAATCCGCGCCTGGCGCAGGCCAGATGGCAGCAGGCGGTCACGCTCACGCGCAAGACGCGCGATACCCTGCCCGACGCCTGCCTCGAAGGGATGTTGTTGCGCGAGGCCGTGCCGCACGAAAACGCCTGGTGGGCGGTCGGCATGGTAAAGACCACGCGCATCCTCCCGCTGGATGATTTCAAGTGGTGGCGCTATGGGGAATTGGGGCGCAGCCTCCGCCAGTATGCGCCGCGCCTGCTGGACGTGCAGGAGTTGGAATGACCGTCACGCACCAGGAGACTCGCGCCTACTCCCTGGGCATGGACGAGTTGTTTCCCCTTTGCCTGCGGACCCTGCGCGAGATGGGCGTCGAACTGGATCACCAGGAGCGTGAGTTGGGCATCCTGCGCGGCAGACTGCCCGTGCGTGGACCGACCTTCACAGGCAAGGTGGGGCTGTCCATCCTACTGGCGCCCGTCGAGGGGCGGGGCGTGGAATTGTCCCTCGAAACAGACGTAAGCTACTCGGGCGCGGTGCGCTTCGCACCCACGGGACAACCCAGGCAGGCCGCGCAGCGATTCTTTGCGCGGCTGGGGGATGCGCTGACCCTGTCCAGGCGGGAATGACCCGCATAGCGCCAATTGGCAATTTGCGCCACCCCATCCTGGCTTTGACAGTTGACTGGTTTTCCTGTATGCTTGGCGAGCAGCAAGTTCAGCCAATGTTGAATGTGACCACTGGGCGGGAAAACACATCCCTCCAAAAGGTTCCCATGAAATTCGATCCCCGCAAGTACACAGGCGACTCCGACCAGCAGGCCATGCTGGCCCTGGCCCGCGCCTTTCCTGGCGGCAATCTGCACGTCATCGACCTGCCCTATCGGCTCAGTTCGTGGGCGCTGGATGACCCCGACAACGTCGGCCTGTGGTTCGGCGCAGACGGTCAACTGGCGGGCTGGGCCGTGTTGCAAGTCCCCTTTTGGACGGTGGACATCGCCTGCCATCCCGCCTGCGAAACGGAGCTGTATCCCGAAATCCTGGCCTGGGCCGACCGCCAAGCGCGGGCCGCCCTCGACACCCCCAGCGGACATCCCGCATGGTTCGTCATGGCCTTTGCGGGACAGGCCAGCCGCTGCCGCGCGTTAGAGTCCGCGAGCTTTGCCTGCCAGGCGGACGTGGGCGAAAACTCCTGGTCGAAGGTGCTGATGCGGCGCTCCACACCCGAGCCTGTCAAATTGTACGAGCCGCGGGCAGGTTTCACCGTCCGCCCGTTGGCGGGGATGGACGAAGTAACCGCCTACGTCGAACTTCACCGCTCCGTGTTCGAAAGCAAAAACATGACTGTGGATTGGCGCGCCCGCAGCCTGCGCCAGCCCGCCTACCGCCCCGACCTCGACCTGGTGGTCGCCGCCGACGATGGACGACTGGCCGCCTTCTGCATCTGCTGGCTGGACGGAGAGTCCTTGCGTGGACACGTCGAGCCGCTTGGCTGTCACCAGGACTTCCGCCAGTTCGCGCTGGGACGCGTGGCCCTGTCGCATGGACTGCATCGGCTCCAAGAGCTGGGGGCCAGGGAAATTTTCGTCGAGACCGACAAC
>JBMOMS010000122.1:0-13638 GCA_049324895.1 Chloroflexota bacterium | reverse complement strand
TCGGGCGTGGTCTTGAACAGGATCGGCGTCTCGATTTCGAGGAAGCCGCGCTGGCTGAGGTAGTTGCGCATGAACAGCACCACCTCATGCCGCAGGGTGAGATTTTTGAGCATCTTGGCGCGGCGCAAATCGAGATAGCGATATTTTAGCCGCAGATTCTCATCCGTGCCATTTTGGCCGTTGTTGACCGAAAAGGGCAGGGCCTTGGACGGGTTGAGCACCTCGGCCTCGTGCACGGCGATCTCGATATCGCCGTTGACGTGCCTGGCGTTCTCCATGCCCGCGGGCCGACGTTCGACCACGCCCGTGACCTGCACCACCCATTCCTGGCGGGATTCGTCCAGCACCTCATGCGCGTGCGGCGTGACATCAGGCGCAGCCACGAGCTGCACCACCCCGAAGCGGTCGCGCAGGTCGACGAAGTGTACGCCGCCGTGGTCGCGGTAGCGATGCACCCAGCCTGCCAGCGTCACCGTCTGGCCGATCATCGCGGATGTGACTTCCCCGCATGTGTGAGTCTTGTACATACCTGCCTCCAGTTTTCGTCATTGCGAGGGTGCGAAGCACCCGAAGCAATCTCATGCATTACAAGTAGGCGATTGTTTCGTCGGCCCTACGGGCCTCCTCGCAATGACGGGGAATAAAACAAAAACCGCCCAACGGATTTCCGTTGGGCGGTTTGGTTTGACCTGTGTTTCTATCTCTGTCAACCAGATGTGCTTCGCCCAACGGCCGCGCTGCGGTCGTCATTATTGTTGTTATTATTCAGGGCGAAGAGAAGTTCTGGTTTCATGTTGGACGGCATTATAGCACAGAGTTGGATTCGCGGCTAAATTTTATACGGGTCATCCGATTGTAAAAAAGCAAACAACATGGCCTGGCGCGGATGATCCCGAAGCCATGTGCGGATTTCCTGCACCTTCCGGTAATCCGCCTCGCCAAGTTTTTCCCTGTACAGCGCGTCGAGCTTCTGGTGCGACTCGATGGACTTGAGCTTGTCCTGCCAGGGCCTGGTGAAGAACTCGTTGATGCGGGTATGCAAGCCGCGTTCGGTCAGCGCCTCCCACTCCTGGTGGTCGAACCAGATGCCGTTGCAGTTCGAGCAGCGATCCACGATCAGCGTGTGGCCCGGCAGCACATCGTAACGCAGCATGAAGTAGCCGCAGTTCGGGCAGGTCTTGGCAATCGGCACGTCCAGGTTGAGCGACGGCGCCGATTCGAGTTCAGGAGCGGCCTGCGGGGGGTGAGTCCGCACCCAGCGCAGGTACTCGTTCGACATGAGCCAGGTGCCCGAACACGTTTCGCAGTGATAGGCGGGCAGTCCGTTCTCGAGTTCGGTCGGGGTCAGGGGGTGGGTCTTGCAGATGGGACAGTTCATGGTTGCCCTCACTGGATGGGAGTGGATGCAGGCGATTATACCCGCATCTCCGCCGGCTGGTGAATTCCTGCACACAAGATTTTCGGAACTTTCTTGTCATCCGCTGGATTTACGTCTATACTTTGTGCTGTTCAACTTGCGCAGGGTATTGCAGCCTCCAGTGGAATCGCCGCAGGAAACATCGGTATTGCGGCCCTTCTTTTGGAGAAAATCGAACCTTCGCAGGATTGGCTGGATGGATCCCATACTGTATGAAATTCGACCAAGGAGTTGCACATGTCCACCGTGAGAGATATGATCCGTAAGAAAGGCAGCGAGGTATTTTCCATTTCCCCCGATGCGACCGTATTCGACGCCCTCAAATTGATGGCGGATTACAACTCCGGCGCCCTGATGGCCGTGGATGGCGCCGGCGTGCAGGGCATCCTGTCGGAGCGCGACTGCATCCGCAAAGTGGATTTGATGGGCCGCACTTCGCGCGAAACGAAGGTCAGCGAGATCATGACCAGCAAGGTGATCTACGTGGAGGCCGACCAGCCGCTCGACGAGTGCATGGCGCTGATGATCGACAAGGGCATCCGCCACCTGCCCGTCTTTGAAAAGGGCGAATTGATCGGGATCATCTCGGTCCGCGATGTGCTCAAGGAAATGGTGGACGTGCAGAAATTCCTGATCTCGCAGCTGGAGCATTACATCACCGGCGGCGGATAACAGGTGAAACCATCAGGGCGGGGAGGCATCCCCGCCCTGAATTTTCAAGGAGGCGAGCATGGAAGAATTGGGCATTTCCGACATTCGTTCCCAATTGCAATCCGGCGAGTTGACCGTGCGTCAACTCGTCGATTCGTATGTCGGGCGCATCGAGACGCATGACCAGCGCGGGCCAAAGGTCAATTCGATCATCGAATTGAATCCGCAGGCGCACGAACTGGCTAATGAACTGGATGCCGAACTGCGCGCGGGCAAAATCCGCGGGCCTTTGCATGGCGTCCCCATCCTGCTCAAGGACAACATCGACACCGCCGACCGTATGCAAACGACCGCGGGTTCCCTGGCGCTGGTGGGCCACCACGCCAGCCGTGATGCCGGCCTGGTGGAAAAACTCCGCGCCGCCGGGGCCTTGATCCTCGGCAAGACCAACCTGAGCGAGTGGGCCAACTTCCGCGGCAAAAACTCGGTCAGCGGCTGGTCTTCGCGCGGCGGCCTGACCCGCAACCCGTACGCGCTGGACCGCTCCGCCTGCGGCTCGTCTTCGGGGGCGGGCGCGGCAACGGCAGCCAACTTCTGCGCCGCGGCGGTGGGCACAGAAACCGACGGCTCGATCATCTGTCCCGCGCAGACCAACGGCGTGGTGGGCATCAAACCGACTCTCGGACTGGTCAGCCGCTCGGGCATCATTCCCATCGCCCACAGCCAGGATACGGCTGGACCAATGGCGCGCACGGTGGCGGATGCGGCCATCCTGCTCGGGGCGCTGGCGGGGCCTGACAAACGGGACACAGCCACAAGGTCCAGCGCAAAAAAGGGGCTGACGGATTATTCCCCCTTCCTCGATCCCAATGGCCTCAAGGGAGCGCGTATCGGCGTGGCGCGCAGTCTGTTCGGCAGCGACAAACGCTTCCTCGACATCATGGAATCCAGCCTGGATGCGATGAAGCAGGCGGGCGCAATCCTGATCGATGTGGAGTTGAAGTCCAGCGATGCGTTTGGCAAATCCGAGCTGGAGGTGCTGCTGTTCGAGTTCAAGGCTGACCTTAATGCGTACCTTTCCACTTGTACGGATGTGGCCGTGCGCTCGATGCTGGATGTGATCCAATTCAACGAGGAGCATCGCGGACGGGTCATGCCGTATTTCGGACAGGAGCGCATGGAGCAGGCCCAGGAGCGCGGGCCGTTGACCAGCAAAAAGTACCTGTCCGCCCTGGAGAAGAACCGCCGCCTGGCGCGCGCCGAAGGGCTGGATGCCGTTATGAGGAAGCGCCGCCTGGCCTGCATCGTTGTCCCGTCTGGCGGCGCCGCCTGGGTGATCGACCTTGTCAACGGCGACGGCGGCAGAAACTGGGATATGGACAGCACCTCTTATGCGGCGGTGGCGGGCTACCCACACATCACCGTGCCCGCGGGCTACGTGTTTGGCCTGCCGGTGGGCATTTCGTTCATCGGGCGGGCCTGGCAGGAGCCGACATTGATCAAGCTGGCCTACGCTTTCGAACAGGCCACACGGGTGCGCAGGCCGCCGCAGTTCCTGCCCACGGCCAGGTTGGGCTGAGGGGACGAGGTTTCGACAGTAAAAAAAACTTCCCACCATTTGGCGGGAAGTTTTTTTTGTTAGGGTAACGGGGTTGGGGATTTTCTTGCTTCGGCTGTGGCGGTGATGGCGGCTTCCGTTCCCACGGTGAAGAAGTTGGGTTCGTCGGGGACGTAGGGCAGCCAGTCATCCATGATGGTCACAGTGTAATCGGCGCGCAGGGCTTGCAGGAACTCGGCAAAGGCCGTGTCGCGCGCCTGCTGCCATTCCTCTTCGCTCAGGGGGCGGTCCTGGCGGGCAATGACCTGGATGATGTGGTAGCCGTACTCGCTCTGCACCGGTTGGCTGATCTCACCGGTCTCCAGGGAGAAGGCGGCCTCTTCGAAGGTGGCCACCATGGCGCCGCGGCCAAACCAGCCCAGGTCGCCGCCCTGGGCGCCCGAACCGGTGTCCGTCGAAAGTTCGGCGGCCAGGGTGCCGAAGTCCTCACCCTTTTCGATGCGTTCGATGATGGCCAGGGCCACGGCTTCGTCGTTCACCAGGATGTGACGCGCCCAGACCTGTTCTTCCACGGCGGGAATGTCTTTCGTGACCTCTTCGTACAGCTTCTTGCGCAGGATGTCGGTCTCGAAGAAGGCGCGGTAGCGGGCCTCATCCAGGCCGTACTTGGCGAAATAAGCCAGGCCCTTCTGGTACTCGGTCTTGAACCCATCCAGGGTGTAGGGGGTGGAGGTGGGCAGGGGCGTTTCGGTCGGCAGGTTCGGGTCCACTGTCGGCGACGGGGTGGCGGTGAAGGTGGGCGACGGCGTGACCGTGGGGGAAGGCGTGGGCGTATCCGTCGGCGGCGGGATCGTGGCGGTCGGCGTCAGGCTCGGTTCGATGGTGCCCGTTACCGTCGGCCCGCTGGTGGGCGTGCTGGACGGTTCGACGGTGGCGGTGGCTTCGAGGGTGGCCGTCGCCTCGGGGGTCGTGGTGATCGTGGGCGAGGGGGTGATGTATTGGTAGATGTCGTCCGAGAGCGTGGGGTAGACCGGCGGGGTGAGGGTGTTGGCGGGAGTGGGGGAGCCGGACGGGAAGTACTGGTACGACGAGTGAATGGCTTCCTCGATCTCTTCGGCCGACGCGGTGATGCCGCGTTTGGCCGCTTCCTGTCGGATCAATTCCTCGTTGACCAGGGCGTCGATGGCGCCGCTGCCGAGCGTCTGCGCGCTATCGAGCTGTGCCTGGATCTGCTCGAGCTGTGCGCTCATGTCCATGCCAAACATCTGGGCAAACTGGCTGTATTGAAAATAGTTGTTGATCAGGCTGGCGCGTTCGATGCGGATGCGGATCTGGAAATCCTTGCGGCTGATTTCCACGTCGCCCACCTTGGCAACCGGTTTCTGCAATTGGAAGATGTTGGTGTCCAGGTATCCGTAAACCAACATGCCAATTACAAAAACCAGCACGCCAAAAAATAGATACTGGATGAGCTTGATCTGTCGGCGTTCACGTTCCAGGCGGGCAAGATGTTTCTTTGTGTGTACGACGGGCTTTTGGCCCCTGTCGTCGATCATGTTCATTCTCCTAAAAACATAATTCGGGGCATGGAGCGTCTGGCGCGCCATGCCCCGTGATCCAAGGGCGGGTTAGCCTCGATCCTCCCAGGCGCGGCCCGTGAAGGGCAGCAGGGCGATCTGGCGGGCTTTCTTGACTTCGCCTGCCACAATGCGCTGGTGGCGGGCGCAGTTGCCTGTCTGTCGGCGCGGGCGGATCTTGCCTTCGTCGGTGACGTAGCGCTTCAGCAAATCGAATTTTTTATAGTCGATGACCAACTGCTTGTCGGCGCAGAAGGCGCAGGTCTTGGGTTTTGCGAAGAAACGGCGTTCGCCGCCTTCGTTGCTGGTGTTTTGTTCTTCAGCCATTCTTATTACTCCAACTGTTCACTCTATGCCCGTCTCGCAACGGGGCTAGAATGGGAATTCATCTTCGCTCGCCTCTTCCACAGGAGCGGCGTCCGATTCGGGGGCGTGGTTGCTCGCCGCGTCGCGGCGGTCGCCCAGCATCATCATCTCGTTGGCTACGATTTCCACGCTGGTGTGTTTGTTCCCCTCTTTGTCGTCCCAGCGGCGGGTCTGCAAGCGGCCCTCGATGTAGACCTGCTGGCCTTTCACGAGGTATTGTTTGCAGATCTCTGCCAGGTTGCCCCAGGCCACCACGTTGAACCATTCGGTTTCGCTGTGGCGTTCGCCGTCGGCGCTGTTCCACGAGCGGCTGACCGCCACCGTGAACGTCGTCACCGGGCGGCCGGAAGGGGTATAGCGCATTTCGGGATCTCGCCCCAGGTGACCAATGATCATTACTTTATTCAAGCCTCGGCTCATGGCCTACTCCTTCTACTGGACAACCGTGTTCTATACCGCACTCGGGT
Source organism: Chloroflexota bacterium (assembly GCA_049324895.1). GTDB lineage: Bacteria > Chloroflexota > Anaerolineae > Anaerolineales > Villigracilaceae > JACPVF01. The sequence continues at coordinate 7,602 of JBMOMS010000122.1, read as the reverse complement.
GAAAATTGCGCTTTTTAGAGGGTGGAATGCGCAATTTTCACCCGTGGGTATTATAAAAAGATTAACCAACCACTGTGAGCATGTGACGAATGACCGTTTCCTGGTAGCGGATGTTGCGTTCCAGGCCGGCGCTGGCGGACGGGTTGAGGGAGATGTTCAATAGAACATATTGGCCCTCGCGCTGCTTGCGGATCGAGTAGGCCAGCCTGCGGCGGCCCCACACATCCACTTTGTCCACGCTGCCGCCTGATTCGGTCACCCAACCCTTGACGCGGTCGAGCACGCCGTTGAAAGCGGTCTCGTCCAGGTCGGGCTGGAAAATGCAAACCAATTCATAATTGCGCATGGGGATGCCTCCTTTCCATGGGATTGTTCCTGTTCTGACCGTGGGCCAGCCGGGAACGGAAAGGCACGTAGAAGAACGTACCTGATTTAACGAGCGGATTTTACCACAAAAAAACGGTTTTACCGCACGTAGATTGGATTGCTGTAGATCCAGCCGCGCTGCCTGCCCAGGTAATTGCGGTGGGCCTCGATGCGGTACACGCCCGGCTCGGTGGTGATGTGCGCGCAGGACTGCTGGTTCTTCCAGGTTTTCAGGATCTCCCCATCCTTGACCAGGCGGATTTCGGCCAGCCCGGGCACCCGCGCTTGCAGGGTCACGCCGCCCAGGGCGGGGAGTTCGTCGCCCATCTGGGCGGTTTTGTCGCGGCCCTGGGCCGTGAAGCGGAATCCGCGCGTGGAGGCGGGCAGGTCATAGCCCACGAAGCAGTGACCCGCCGCCAGCGCCTCGTAGAGCGACTTGCGGTCGGCGGCCAGGTCGCCGCTGAGCGCTTCATCCAGCAGGGTGTGGGTGTTTACGCCGCGGAAATGGAACTCATAGGGGAAGATGACGCGCGAGATGCCCGCCAGCGAAAGGTGCAGGGCGTGGGCATCCGAGCCGCCCAGGGCCACCACCCGACGGCCTGCGTTGAGCAGCTCATCCCATTTTGCCAGGGTGGAGGGGATCGGGCCGTGCGCGATGAATTGCGGGAAGAAGGCGTAGAAGGCGCCGTGCAGTTTGGTCGGCACCAGGGTCTTGAGTTCGCTCAGGGCATTCCACAACTCGATACCCGTGTAATTTTGCACCGACCAGTCGACCCACGAGATGTCGGTCTCGTGGAAGGCGGGCGCGGCGGGGTCGTCGGGGTGGGCGATGAAGGCCAGGCCGCCTGCCTCCCGCGCGCGGTCGATCAGCGCCTGCGGGTCGTCGGCGAAGGTGGCCAGTTCGCGGTTGGCGCCGAAGACCAGCAGGTGATTCTTCTGCGGGTCGCGGTCCTGGTCATGGACCTCCTCGCCGACCAGCATCAGCAGGCGGCGGTTCTTCTCGCGGTAATAGCCTTCGAATCCCTGGACGAGCACGTTATGGTCGGTGACGATGACCGCATCCACGCCGGCGCGCAGGGCCGCCCGCGCAATGTCGCGGTGGGTGCCGCTGCCGTCCGAGTAGCGGGTGTGCATGTGCAGGTTGACGACGATCTCTTGCATGGGGCCTCTTGTGCGGTGCCGAACCGCCGCCCGGAAAGGCGGCGGATGAGAGTCTTTTAAGTGTCGTTGACGGATTGCCTTGCGTACAGGTATAATGTGCCCGCTATTTTTCTGGAGGCACACGCATGAATACTACCTATTTGGACATCGCGCTGATTATAATCTCGGTCAGCCTGATCGCAAGCGTCATTCTGCAAAGCAAGGGCGCAGGCCTGGGCGGACTGACGGGAGCCGACACGGGGGGCGTCTTTTCCGCCCGCCGCGGCATCGAACGCGTCCTGTTCTGGGTCACGATTGGCCTGAGCGCCCTCTTCTTCCTCTTGATCCTGGTCAAGCTGGCCATTGGCGGTTAGGTAGGACAAACGAGGAAAGGCCGTCCACCGGCAGGTCCGCCTGGTATGTTGGGTGGATGCTGCGGGGCGCGGCCTTTCTTTATTGCCGCCTTATGAAACGCTTACGCTGGCAGATCCTGATCGTCGCCGTCACGCTGATTGTCGTGGCTGTGTTGCTGGTGGGGCAGCAGCCTGCGGGCACCATTTCCATCCTGCCGCAGCCAACCACGGGCGGCGTGTACACCGAGGCGCTGGTCGGCTCGATGGGCCGCCTCAACCCGCTCCTCGACTGGAACAACGCCGCCGACCGCGACATCAACCGCCTGCTTTTCAGCGGGCTGATTCGATTCGATGAACGCGGCTGGCCGCGTCCCGACCTGGCCGAATCGTGGGGGACCTCGGCCGACGGCACCATCTACAACTTTACCCTGCGCCCAAACGCCACCTGGCACGACGGCGCCCCCGTCACCGCCGACGACGTCATCTTTACCATCGAACTGATCAAGAGCAGCGGTTCGCTCCTCCCGCAGGACGTGAAGGATTTGTGGTCGCAGATCGAAGTCAGGCGGCTCGACGATTACAACCTTAAGTTTACCCTGCCCGAACCGTACGCCCCCTTCCTGGATTACGTCACCTTCGGCGTCCTGCCCAAGCACCTGCTCGAAGGCGTCCCCGCCGATCAGCTTTCCAGCGCCGACTTCAACCTCAATCCCATCGGCACGGGACCGTACCGTTTCGACCACCTGCTGGTCGAGGGTGGGCAGATTCGCGGCGTGGTACTGGTGCTCAACGAAAGCTACTTCCTCGAAAAACCCTACATTCCACAACTGGTCTTCCGCTATTACCCCGATGCCGCCAGCGCCTTCGAAGCCTACCGTCAGGGCGAGGTGCTGGGCGTCAGCCAGCTCAGCGTCGACGTGCTGCTCCGTGCATTGGAGGAGCCGAACCTGTCGGTCTACACCAGCCGCCTGCCGCAGGTCAGCCTGGTGCTGCTCAACCTGAACAATCCTGCCGTGCCCTTCCTGCAAAACCCCGCGGTGCGCCGCGCCCTGTTGATGGGCGTCAACCGCAGCGCCATCATCTCGCGTTTCATGCAGGGACAGGCCATTGTGGCCGACGGGCCGATCCTGCCCGGGTCCTGGGCCTATTACGACGGCGTCGAACGCATCGAATACGATCCCGAGGCCGCCGCTGCGCTGCTCAAGAGCGAGGGGTACGTCATCCCGGCTGCGGGCGGCGACGTGCGCGCCAAGGATGGCATTTCCCTGAACTTTACCCTGCTGCATCCCGATGACGCCTTCCATGCCCAGGTGGCCCAGGCCATCCAATCCAATTGGGGGCGGATCGGTGTGCGTGTGGAGTTGCAGCCCGTCCCGTACGACCGCATGGTCTCGGATTACCTGGCGCCCCGTAATTACCAGGCTGCCCTGGTCGACCTGACCGTCTCCCGCACGCCCGACCCCGACCCGTACCCATTCTGGCACCAGGCCGAGGCCACGGGTGGACAGAACTACTCGCAGTGGGACAACCGCACCGCCAGCGAGTACCTCGAATCTGCCCGCGTGCAGACCGATTTCGACGCCCGCACGCGCCTGTATCACAACTTCCAGGTCATCTTCGAAAAGGAATTGCCCGCCCTGCTGTTGTATTATCCCGTGTATTCCTTTGCGGTGGATGCCCAGGTGCAGGGGGTGCAGGTGGCTCCCATGTACGACACCAGCGACCGCCTGGCCTTCATCACCGACTGGTTCCTGGTCACTCGCCGCTCCCTCGAACAGACCCCCCAGCCATAAGGCGGCCTGGCGGCATTGGCAAAACCCTCACTCGAAGCGCATATCCGCTTCGAGTTTTTTCTAAAATCCCCTTTGTAGTGACGGCTTCAGCCGTTCGCAGAAAAGGCGACGAAAGCCGCCACTCCCATTGTTCAACCGCCGTCCAAAAGTGATAAGATTGGCGTACGACATCGTACCTTCTCAATTTCCTGGGTAATTTGGAGTGCGCAAGTTCTACTTGCGCATTTTCCCGAAGTAGAACTTCGGGACTCCAGAACACGCCCCAAAATATTGAGAAGATACACGACATCTTCGAAACGAGGCTCCCATGTCTGACCTGCAAAACGCATTGGATTATGCCCACCAGAACAACGAACGCTTCCTGAACGAACTCAAGGAACTGGTCGCCATCCCATCCATTTCCACCAGCCCCGAGTACAAAGAGGAGGTGGCGCGCGCCGCCGAATGGCTGGCCGCGCAGCTGCGCTCCCTCGGCATGGACAAGGTCCAGGTCCTGCCCACGGGCGGGCATCCTGTCGTCTACGGCGAGTGGCTCGGCGCGGGCGCGGACAAGCCCACCGTGCTCATCTACGGCCACTACGATGTCCAGCCCGTGGATCCCATCGAGTTGTGGACTTCGGGGCCGTTCGAGGCCGTCCAGAAGGGTGACAACCTGTACGCGCGCGGCACGTCCGACATGAAGGGGCAGGTGGTGGCCTCGCTCAAGGCGGTCGAGTCCATCGTCAGGACGGGGAAATTGCCCGTCAACCTCAAATGGCTGATCGAGGGCGAGGAGGAGATCGGCTCCGAGCACCTGGACGCCTTCATCGCCGCCCACAAGGAATTGCTGGCCTGCGACTTCTGCATCAACCCCGACGCGGGCATGATCGCCGTCGACAAGCCGACCATCACCTACGGGCTGCGCGGCCTGATGTATGCCGAGGTGCGCGTCTACGGCCCCGACCGCGACCTGCACTCGGGCCTGTTCGGCGGCACGGTGCATAACCCCGCCCAGGCGCTGATCGAACTGATCGCGGGTATGCACGACCAGGATGGACGCATCACCCTGCCCGGCTTCTACGACAAGGTGCGGCCCATCAGCCCCGAAGAGCACGCGGATTTCGGCCGGCTTCCGACCGACGAGCAGTTTTTCCTCGACCAGACCCAGGTGCCCGCGCTGTGGGGCGAACCCGACTTCCTGCCCGCCGAGCGCACGGGCGCCCGCCCGACCCTGGAAGTCAACGGCTTCCTGTCTGGCTTCACGGGCCAGGGCAGCAAGACCGTCCTGCCCGCCTGGGCGATGGCCAAGATCTCCTGCCGTCTGGTGCCCGACCAAACTCCCGAAGAAGCCTACCAACAACTGTTTCAATACATGCAGGCCCATGCCCCCAGGACCATCCGTTGGGAGTTGAAAAGCCTGCACAACGCGGGCGCGGCCATCACCGACCGTAACAACGTCGGCGTGCAGGCCATGGCGAAGGCTTTCGAGACGGTCTGGGGCGTCCCGCCGCTGTTCAAGCGCGAGGGTGGCTCGATCGGCGTGGTCGTCCAACTGCAAAAGCACCTCGGCGCGGAATCGGTGCTGACCGGCTTCGGCCTGCCCGAGGACAACGTCCACTCACCGAACGAGAAACTGCACCTGCCCACCTGGCGCAAGGGCATCGACGCGCTGATCCACTTCTTTTACAACGTATAGTTTAAGACCTGACAGGTTTCCAAAACCTGTCAGGTCTCTTCTGGAGATTGAGACTTAATGGAAGATCGAATTATCACCTACGGCGGACAGGCGGTCATCGAGGGCGTGATGATGCGCGGGCAGAAGGCCTTCGCCATTGCCATGCGCGCGCCCGATGGCACGATTGCCGTCCACGAAGAGAAGCTGGCGGCGGTGTATCGCTCGGGCATCACCAAAGTCCCCTTCCTGCGCGGCGTGATCCTGCTGTGGGATGCGCTCGGGCTGGGCATGCGCGCCCTGACCATTTCGGCCAACACCCAGACGGGTGAGGATGAAAAACTGGAAGGCCCCGCCCTGTACGGGACGCTGGCCCTGTCCCTGTCCATCGGCATCGGCCTGTTCTTTTTGCTGCCCGCCGCCCTGGGCGGCTGGGTGGAGCACCTGCTGACTCCCGCTTCGGCGGGCGGGGGTGTCCTGCCCATGCCCGTTCCAGTCCCCGCGCTGGCGCCTGCGAGTCTGTGGCTCGGCAACCTGCTCGAAGGCGTCGTCCGCCTGGCGCTGCTGGTCGGCTACATCTGGGCCATCGGCTTCATGCCCGACGTGAAGCGCCTGTTCGGCTATCACGGCGCGGAGCACAAGACCATCAACGCCTTCGAAGCCGGCGCGGAACTGACCCCCGAGTCTGTGTCGAAATTCTCCATCGAGCATCCGCGCTGTGGCACGGCCTTCATGCTGACCCTGGTGCTGTTGTCGATTCTGGTCTTCACCGCGCTGGGACCGCTGCCCATGTTCTGGCGTCTCGCCAGCCGCGTGCTGCTCATCCCTGTGCTGGCGGGCGTGGCCGTCGAATACATCCGCTGGACCGCCAACCACCTGCGCAATCCCATCGTGCAGTGGATGATCAAGCCCAACCTGGCCATGCAGCACCTGACCACCCGCGAACCCGACCTGCAAATGCTGGAGGTGGCGATTCAGTCCTTCCAGTCCATGCGCAAGGCGGAGCAGGAAGCCGCAGCGTAGGGAAAGCGTAGCCCAAGAGGCAGGCAGACGCCTGCCTTTTTTTATTTCCGCCTTAACTTCGGATTCTATAATCACCCCATGAAACCGAAGCGAAACGCATGGCGGGCCTGGTTCATCCTGCTGGCCGTGATCGGCCTCAGCCTGGGCGGATATGGCGTGTATGCTGGCGACCGTCCCGCGCCCCTCCCGCTCAAGAAAAAAATATTCGAAGGTGTGACCTATCGCCGCATGGTGCGATTGTCCCCGCGCCTGGCCATCATCCACGTGCTGACGGTGGACACGCGCGCGAAGGGCCTGTACCTGTTCGTCACCCCGCGCGACAACGCCGAAGGCGACCCGCTCGACGCGCGCACCACCTCGCAGTTTTTGCAGGAGTACGACCTGCAGGTCGCCATCAACGGGGACGGCTTTACCCCGTGGTGGTCGCACACGCCGCTGGACTATTATCCGCACGCGGGCGACCCCGTCACCCCGAACGGGTATTCCGCCTCGGGCGGGATCATCTACGCGCGCGGACTCGCAGACGATTCCCCCGAGCCGACCCTGTTCATCAGCCGCCGCAATGCGCTCACCTTCAACAAAATGCCGGGGCGGGTCTATCACGCCATTTCGGGCGACCGCATGTTGGTGCAGGGCGGCCAACCCGTGGCGGACCTGGATAACCTCATCCCCCATCCGCGCACGGCCATCGGCGCGAGCGCCAACGGACGCTGGCTGTACCTGGTGGTGGTGGACGGACGCCAGCCCTTCTACAGCGATGGCATGACCTTTGCCGAACTGGCCGGCCTGTTGGCCGACCTGGGCGCGGCCAACGCCATGAGCCTGGACGGCGGCGGCTCGTCCACGCTGGTGGTCGAAGGCCCCGACGGCCTGCCGCAGCTCCTCAATTCCCCCATCGACCAGTACATCCCAGGCCATGAGCGGCCGGTTGCCAATCACTTCGGCATCTACCTGAAAAGCGCCCATGCGGACGATTGAATCCGCTTCGCGCGGGCGGCTGACGCCAAAGTACCATCCGTCATCCCTTGACCTGACTCAAGGCGGGGTGGTAAATTTCATAACACCTATAGGGGTGGTCACAGCCAAACCCCAGGGAGTATGATGATCAAAATTTTTTTCCGCCTATGTTTCCTCCTGTTTCTTATGTCGGCTTGCGCCAGAATGGATGGTTTTACCAATCTGACGCCTGCTCCTATTGCGGCTGAAAGTCCAAGCGCCACGGCAATTCCTGTTTCAGCGACATTGGCAGGTTCAACCGCCACGGCAATCCCTGTTT
>JBMOMS010000121.1:0-13785 GCA_049324895.1 Chloroflexota bacterium | reverse complement strand
GGGTTTGTTTCTGCCCCAGCGCATGACCGAGTTCGCGAGCCGCGATTTGCAGCGCCATTTCGACCGTGGCTGCGCCCTGGATTCTTTGCGTAATCAGGTTGATGGCTTCCTGCTGGCGCGCACGCTGAACCGTGAGCTGCTCCAGTTGCCTGCGCTCGGTGATGTCCTGCGCAATGCCGAGGTAGCCGGTGATCTCCCCGTCCTGGTTTCGTTGCGCGGTGATGATCAAGGAGACGGTGAAATGCGTCCCGTCTTTTCGCACGTAGCTCCATTCGCGTTCATCGTAGCGTCCCTGCCGCGCGTATTCGGTAAAGATGTCCAGGCCTTGAACCGGGCGTCTGAATTCGGCGGTCAATTCGCGGCTGCGGGCGGCCATTTCCTCCTCGGTCAGGAGGACGGCCGGGGTATGCCTGCCAACCATCTCCGCGCTCGAATATCCCAACATGCGTTCCGACCCCGTGTTGAACACGGTAATCAGGCCGTTCGCGTCGGTGGCGATGATCGACAACTGGGTGGCCGCATCCAAAACCGCCTGGACGCGCGACTTGCTGGTTTCGGTCTCGGCGTACAAGCGGGCATTTTGTACTGCGACCGCCACCTGGTCGGCAATGGTGAGGATGAGGTCGGCGTCTTCCTGGCCGAGGCTGCCGGCCGTGTCGTTTTGCACGTCCAGCACTCCCACCACCTGGTTGCCGGCGGCAATCGGCACGGCGATCTCAGACCTGGTCTCGGGCAGGAGGGGATTGGGCAGCCAGTCGGGTTCCTGGGAAATATCCGGCGCAAGGATGACCTCATTCGTTTCGGCGGCGCGTCCCACCAGGCCGCGTCCGCGGGGGATTCTGTGGCCGCGTTCCAGCAGGGCTTTTCCCGCCTCGCCTGTGCCGCCAGCCATGACAAGATTTTCCCTGGCCTCATCGAAGAAGTAAATGTGAGCGTGATAATAATTGAAGGCAGACTGCAATTGCTCCACAACCTCGATAGCCAGGTGGCGCGGGTCCAGGATCGTGGATAACCGTCGGCTGACTTCTGCGGAGGTTTTCAGGGCGCGTGTGCGCTCGGCCACCTTTTGTTCCAATTGCCTGTAGGTCTCTTTCAGCAGGTCGGTCATGAGGGTCATGGCCTGTGAAAGCTGTCCAAACTCATCCCGCCTGGGCAGCGGGTCGACATGGCTGAAATCGCGCCGCATGATGGCTTGCACGCGCGTCAATAGTTGATTGATGGGTGTGAGGATGCTGCGGGTGGTGAAATATCCCATCACCAGGCTTGCGGCCACGGCAAAGACCACCACAAAGATCAACTGGGCGCGCGCCGAGCGCTGCAAGATTTCGGACTGTGTGAACGCCAGGTCTGAAGCCCGGGCCGCATTGTCGTTCAACAGGTCCAGGTTTTCAGTCAGGCGGCGCTGCAGGGAGGCCATTTCGGTATAGCGCAGCGCCTGCGCCCTGGCCCAGCTTCCGTCCTTGGAATACTGGCCGATCTATTGGGCCACCGTGCTGAGGTCGCCGCCCAGCGTCTGCAAATCTTCAATGATGGCCTGGTTTTCCACCGCCAGCAGCGGGTCGACCGAGGGCTGATTTTGCAGGTCGCCAAGCTGCCGGTCGAACTCGGCCAGGGCCGCGGCCAGTTGGGTATCGACCAGGGAGGTCTGGCGGCTCAGGAGGATGTTATCCACCAGGTGGACCACTTCGTTCCACTGCAGCTGCAAGGCATGGACTGCATTGGCCTGCAAGCTGCCATCCTGGACGGTATTCAAAGCCTGGCTGGCGGAGTTGGAAGATACCAGGCCGATGCTGCTGGCAATGGCCGTCAGCACGATCATTACCAGGAATCCCAGGCGGACACGATTTCCAACAGATAGGTTGATACGCATGAAAGAGCCTCCGTGCTTCGAAGGTCACAGGACGGACACCTGGAACCTGGAATGGTTCCAGGTGTCGAGGGCGGGAAATGCTAGTTATGCACGAGCGCAAGTTCGACCGGGATGAAGGCCGGCACGCTTTCGCCTTTCAGGAGTTTGACCGCAGTCTCGACCCCCAGGCGCCCGATCTCCTGGGGCTGTTGGGCGACGGTGGCTGTGATCTGGCCGGCTTCCACGGCCTGGACGGCCTCATCGATGGCGTCGAAGCCGACGAACAGAATGTCCGCGCGCCCGGCTTCCGCGGCGGCCTCCTGCGCTCCCAGGATCATCTGGTCGTTGTGCGCGAAGACGCCGTCGATATCCTCATACTGCTTCAACAGGGCGGCAAAGGCTTCCTTGCCCTGGGCGCGGTCGAAATCTGCCGGCGCCTGCGCAATCACCTGGATGCCGTCATAGGCTGCGATAGCCTCATTGAAGCCGGCTCCCCGATCCTGCGCGGCGGAGGTGCCGGCCAGTCCTTGCAATTCCACCACCTGGCCGGTCTTGCCCAACACCTCGGCCAGGTAATTGGCGGCCATCCTGCCGCCCGCCACGTTGTCCGAAGCGATGTGCGAGGCCACCTGGCCGGCGTTGGCACTGCGGTCCAGCGTGATAACCGGAACGCCCGCATCGTTGGCGGCCTGGATGGCTGCGCCAACGGCGTCACTGTCCACCGGGTTGACCAGCAGGATGTCCACCTTTTGGGCGATGAAATCCTCGATCTGGGTCTGCTGCGCGGCGCTGTCATTGCCGGCATCGGCCACGATCAATTCCGCGTCCAGGCGATCTGCCGCTTCCTGCGCCCCATCGCGCACAGAGACGAAGAAGGGATTGTCCAGTGTGGAAAGGGAAAGTCCGATGACGATTTTTTTTGCGGGCGCTTCGGTTGCAACTGGCTGCGACGGCGCGCATCCCGCCATGACCAGGCTGAGAACCACCAGCCAGGCCGCAAAGCAGAAAAGAGAGTTTCGAGTACACATGGGCGGATCTCCTTTCAAACATAGGGAAACCAGGATATCTATTCAGTCATCTACGAAACAGACCGGCATCCGACGATCTAGTTCCCTCCGGACAAAGGGAGGTCGGCGGAAGGGTGTTGCGCAAAAATGGGCATCTCCACCGAAAAATGAGAGCCGTGTCCGGGTTCGCTGACCACGCTGACCCGTCCGCCATGCTGTTCGGCAATGGACTTGACCATGGCCAGCCCCAGGCCATTGGCTTCCGTTTCCCCGCTGCCGCGCGCGCGATAAAAGCGGTCGAAGACGAAGGGCAGGTCGGCGGGGGAAATATCGCTGTTCTCGGCCTGTACCTGCACCCGCAGGGTGTCTGGCCCGACCTGCATCCCCACCTGGACATGCCCGCCCCGCGGGGCGCTCTTGAGCACGTTCCCCATCAGGTTGCGGAATAACAGGCGCAGCTTCGGGACATCCCCGCTCACAAAAACGGGACCCGCCAGCGGGTCGAAGCGCAGCGATTGTTCGCGCTCCTGGGCCTGTCCGCCAAACTCATGTATCACCTCGGCCAGCAGCAGGCCCATTTCCACGATTTCGAACTTCTGCGCCAGGTTCAAATCGGCCTGCGCCAACTGCAGCATGTTTTGCACCAGTTCGTTCATGGCCTTTGCAGAGCTTTGAATTTTTTCGACGAAGCCGTCCTGCATCTCGTTCAGCGGGCCGGCCTGGCGCAGCAGGTTGCCGAACCCGTAAATGGACATGATGGGATTCTTGAGATCGTGCGAAACCGAGGCGATGAATTCGTTCTTGACCCGTTCGACCTGTTTGAAAGAGGTGACATCGTGCAAAACAACCACCAGGCCGCCATCCTCGATGGGTGTGATCGCGGCGGCAAATGTGCGCCCATCGGGGCAGAGCACTTCCCCGTTCTTTTCTCCCTCGGACCCGCTGGCCTGCTGGAGCAATTCGGTGAGCGGGTCGTCGCATGGATCGGCTGCGTACATACGATCTGCCCTGGCAAAATCGGTGAACAATTCCCTGCCGGCCGGGTTGATCAGGCTCAAACGCCCGTCCGCATCGAACGTGATGATGGCGTCGGCAACGCCATCCAACACCACAGACAGTTGTTTTTGCTGGCGCGAGATGTCCGCGTACAGCAGGGCATTTTCCATGGCAATGGCCGCCTGGCTGGCGATGGCCTGCAGGAGCAGTTGGTGTTCGGCCTCAAAATAACCCGGGCGTTCGTGCGCCAGCGCCAGCAATCCCAGCAGGCGCTCCCGCCCGGACATCGGCGCGATGACCACCGAGCGGGTGGGATCGCCCTCCCTGGCCGGCCAGCGCGGCTCGGACTGCACATCGTTGACGATCAGGCTGCCGCGGGATTCGTTGATCTCGGCCAGAAATGCCTCCAGGTTGGGAGTTTCCACGATGGGCGTTTTCACCGAAGAGGCGTGATGCGTCCGCTGCATGGCGCGACGCGGATCGTACAGAACGATGTGCCCGCAGAGGGCTCCCAGGGTTTCGACCGTGCGGCGCAGTACAACCGCGGCCAGGTCATCCAGGTCCAGGCGGGCGCTCAATTCCTGGCCGATCTCGGGCAGCATGCTCAACTGGCGGTTGCGGCTGCGAATGGCGTCTTCGAAGGCCTTGGTGCGCAGTTTGGCGCGGATGCGCGCAAACAGTTCGCGGCGGTCGAAGGGTTTGGTGATGTAATCGTCCGCGCCCAGGTTCAGGCCGGCCTGAACATCGTCGGGGTGCAGGCGCGCGGCGGTGAGGATGATGACCGGAATGTGCATCAGGGCCGGGTCGGCGCGCATTTCCTCCAGCACCGTGAACCCATCCTTGTCGGGCATGTTCACATCCAGCAGCACCAGGTCGGGCATTTCGGCGCGGGTCTTTTCGAGCGTTTCACGTCCATTGGAGGCCGTCACGTAGTGATAGCCGTCGCTTTGCATGTAACGCGAAAGCAGCGTGACGTTATCCTGCACATCGTCGGCGATGAGAATCTTGAACGGCTGGGTCTTGGCTTCGCCCAACGGGTGGGTGTTGGACGGCCCAATGGAGCGGATGATGTTGCCCACGATCTGGCAGATGCGTTCGGGGCGCACCGGCTTGATGATGGTCTCATCGACCTTCATGCGGCGGGCGGTTTCCTTCAGGCCGGGCACATCGTAGGCCGTGATCAATATGATGTGGGCCGGACGCCCGCCGGGGTTGGCCTGCATCCGCTCGATCAACTCAAGGCCGTTCATGCCGGGCATCATCATGTCGGTGATGAGCACATCGACCGAATCGCCAGCCACGCGCTCCAGGGCTTCCTTGCCGCCGGTGGCCGAAATGACCTCCACGTTCGGGCCAAGTTGGGAGATGGCGCGCGCCAGGGTCGTGGCAGTACTGGGGTGATCGTCCACCACCAGAATGCGAATAGAGCCAGGAAGATTTAGTGAAGTTTCCATTGCTTTTATTGTCCCCGATTCCCTGCCGGGGGAGGTTGGGGTATGGTAGTAAAAGGTTGGGAAAAGTTGGGAAACGGAAACCGCCCCCGGGCCGGGGGCGGTTTCCGTTTTGGGGCGCCTGGTGGCGCAAATCCATAGACTTGCGCTACGGTACTTTCACACGTTTGCGTATGAGCCAGCCTTTTTGGGTTTCGGCCTGCCTGAGTTGGGGAGAAGGGCTACTCCGCCACCAGGCGGTAGCCCACACCGCGCACCGTGATCAAGTGGGAGGGATTGTGTGCATCCGCTTCGATAACCTGGCGCAGTTGGTGAATGTGCCATTTGGTGAGTTCCTGGGCGTCGCGCAGGTCGGCCTGGTAGCCCTGTGCCTCGGCCACGAGGGTGCGAAAATCGACCACCTCGGGCGCATGGCGCGCCAACACCAGCAGGTAATCGAAGGAGGTGGGCGGCAGGTTGACGATGCGCTCGCCGATGGACAGGCGGCGCGTGTGCAGGTCGAGGCTGAATGACCCGCACTTGACGAAACGTTCGGCAGAGGCGGAGGCATGCAGCGGCGCGATTACGTCTTCTTGGCCGCCTTCGAGGCTGAGCAGTTCAGCCTGCAAGGCGGCGATCTGGGCGGTAAGCTCGCGTTTGCGTTTTTCCTTATGCAGGTCTGCCAGGATTTTCCCGGCGCGCTCGATGATAATTTCGGGTTTGAGGGGTTTGAGCAGGTAATCGGTGGCTCCCAACCGCAGGGCCTCCACCGCCGAACTGACATCGGGTTGGGCGGTGAAAAGCACCACCGGCAGGCCCGGATGGCGGGAATGGATGTGCTTGAGGGTCTCCAGCCCGGGCAGGCCGGGCATGCGCAGGTCCATGTAGACGAGTTCGAAGGAAGCCCCTTCCAGCAACGCCAGGCCTTGTTCCCCGCTTTCCGCGGTTGTGACTTCGAAGCCCTCATGCTGGAGAATGCGCGCCAGGGTCTGGCGCACGGACGCTTCGTCGTCGATGATCAGGATGCGCCCTGCGGGGTTCATCGTTCCCTGCTCCTTTCGATTGGCAGCCAGACGCTGAAAGTGGCCCCGCGTTCCGGGTTGTTCCAAGCCTGGATGCGCCCCTTGTGGCGGGTCACGATATCGTAGGCAATGGTCAACCCCAGGCCGGTGCCGCGTTCCTTGTTGGTAACAAAGGCTTCGAAGATGTCCTGCATGATGACGGGATCGATGCCCGCTCCGCTGTCGCACACGCGCAGCAGCGCTTCGGAATTGCCGGCCGGCAATTCGGTGGAAACGGTCAGACGCCCCCCGTTGGGCATGGCCTCCACGGCGTTGATGAACAGGTTCAGCACCACCTGTCGGAGCTGGTCCGGCAGGGCCGGGATTTCGGGCAGGGCGGGATCGGGGAAGAACTCGAAGGATATACCGTTTTGCCGCAAATGAGTGGCAAGCAGTGCGTGAACGTCCTCGATCAAGTCGTTCAGTTGCACGGCTTGGAAATCCTCGGCCTGGAGGGGGCGGTAGGTGGCGCGCAGGCGGGCAATCAGGGCGGCCATGCGTTCGGCTTCGGAAAGCACGATCTCCAGGTCCTGGCGGCCCAGGGGGGAGATGCCTTGTTCTTTTTGCAACAGGAAGAGCGCATTCTGAATGGCCTGCAGGGGGTTGTTCAATTCATGCGAGACCGAGGCCAGCAGGCGTCCCATGGTGGCAAGGCGGTCGTTCAATAGCAGGCTGTTGCGCATAGCCTGTTCGGTATGCAGGGAGGCTTGCAACTCCGCGTACAGGTTGGCCTTTTGCAGCGCCAGGGCCAGTTGGTCGGCCACGGCGCTGACCAACTGCAGGTCGCGTTGGGTGAGCTGGGCCGGTGGTATCTGCTGAATATCCAACATGCCCAGGATGCGTTCGCCAACCTGGACCGGTACGGCCAACTGTGATTTCATTTCGGGCAGCAGGGGGTTGCGGGCAAAGGAGACGATTTGATCCACGTTGTTGGTGAAGAAGGGCGCGCTCGTTTCGGCGGTGTACCCTACGATGCCCTCCCCGGCGCGCAGCCGATAGCCCTGCTCGCGCAGCTGCCTGCCGATCTCCCCGCTGCCGGCGCGCATGACGAAATCGCCGTTCTGCGGGTCAGCCACGTAAATCTGCACATAGGCATAAGCGAAATTCTGTTGCAGCAGTTCGACCACATCCTGCATCAATGCCTGCGGGTCGAGGGTGGCGATCAATTGCTTGTTGATGCGATAGAGCGCGTCCGTCTCCTTCAGAGACTGCTGGGTGCTTTCCAGCAGGCGCGTATTTTCGATGGCAATGGCGGCCTGGGTTCCCAGGGAACCAAGCAGGCGGCCGTCGTCGTCGGTGAAGGCCTGCACCTGGCTGCTTTGCACGCTGATGGTTCCCAGGGCTTTGGCGCCGCTTTGTATCGGCACCACGATCAGCGAACGGAAGTCGGGAAGAGCGCCATCCTGCCGTACAAAACGCGGGTCGGTAAGAACATCTTCGATGTTGACGCCCTGACCGCTGACGATGACCCGCCCCACCACGCCCTCCTGCGGGTGAAAGTGGAGCCGCGGTTCGGCGGTCTTTTCGTAGCCGCTGACTGCCTTGGGGGCGAGAACCTGCTTTTCCTCATCCAGCAGGTGAATGACGGCCCGTTCCCCTTCGGGGGTCAGTTCGCGGGCGGCGTCGACGATCAACTGCAAGGCCGTTCCCAGGCCGACGCGTTCCGTCTCGCGCAAGGCCTGGGCAATCTCTGCCAGGGCCAGTGTTTCGTCCAGGCGGCGCTGCAATTCGAGGTCCCGTTGGGCATTCCACAAGAGGATCGACACCTGGCGCCCGGCCAGTTCGGCCCGCCCGATCTCCTCCTGTGTAAAAGTACGCGGGGATTGAAAATTGGCGATCAGCGCGCCCAGTTTTCTTTCCTGAAACATGAGAGGGATGCCCAGCATCGAGGCGGCCGAAAAATGAATGGAGATCTGCGGGCTGATGTGCGGCGAGTTGAATACGTCTTCCACGGGCAATACGCAGCCCGCTTCGATCACAGACAGGGTCAGGGTTTTCTCGCCCTGCGGCAGTTCGAGGCTCTCGAAGTCCTGCCCCCTGATGGCGGGGCCTTTGAGGGGGATCGTGCTTCCGGTTTTCTCATCCCAGCGTGTGATGAAACAGGCGTCCGCCTCCAGCAATTTTGTCATATCCTCGATGATGCGGGCCAGCAGGCTGTCGAAATCCTGCTGGGCAATGACATCGCGGCTGAGGCGATTGAGCAGTGTGAGGTCGTGTTCGCGCGAGCGCAGGCGGGCTGCCGTGCGCCCCTGCAGCCCCAGGGCCGAACGCAGGCGGACGGTCACAATGGAAATGATCAGCAGGGAGATGGCTCCGATCAGGTAGCCGCCGACCTGGGCGGCCTCCCAGGAAAGGCTGATATACATGGAAGCGAAGACAGCAGACGCAGCCGACGTGACCAGGACGGAAGCGGCGGCGCCCCAGGCGCCAAAAAACCAACTGGATAAGGCCACCACAATGACCGACCAGGAAATGACCCCAATCCCCAGGTGCGGAATGAGAAGGGGCGTGCCGAGGCAAAATAAAAGATTTAATCCCGCAACCACCGCCCACCGGCCGGTGCGCGAGAGGGAGTCGGGATTTGAAATTTTTCTCAACCTGTTTTTTCGGGGGGACATTATGCCTGCCTATGGGTTTGGGAGCGTTCCTCGATGAATTTCAGGAAGACATTTGCCACGTCCGGGTCGAAGTGATGGCCGGCTTGTTCCCTGATGAGGGCCAGGGCCTTTTCCGTCGGCCAGGCTGGGCGATAGGGGCGGTTGGAGGTCAACGCGTCGAACACATCCACCACGGCAAAGAGGCGCGCCGCCAGCGGGATCGCCTCCCGTTTCAAGCCCTGGGGATACCCGCTGCCGTCCCATTTTTCGTGATGATAATATGGAATGTCGAGGGCCGGGCGCAGGTACACGATGGGCGAGAGCAGGTCGTAGGCATGGCGGGGATGCTGGCGCATGATGAGCCACTCATCCTCGGTCAGCGGCCCGGGTTTGCGCAGGATCTCATCCGGGACGCCCATCTTGCCAATGTCGTGCAGCAGCGCGCCGCGGCGGATATGCGGAATGGAAGCCTCCGGCAATCCCATGGCGCGCGCCAATAAGACGGTCAACTCGGTGACGCGCTGGGTGTGACCCTCGGTCTCCCGGTCGCGCAGGTCGAGCGCTCGCGACCAGCCTTCGATGGTGGCGTCGTAGGCCATGGTCAGTTCGATGTTGGCGCGCTCCAGCCCTTCGAACAGGTTGGCGTTATTGACCGCCAGCGCCACCTGGTCGCCCAGCACGTTGAGAAAATCCAGCCACTCCTGGTCGGACGGGATGGGTGCATGATCGAAGAATTGCAGGACCCCGCTGACCTTGCCCTTGGCAATCAATGGCAGGGCGATATACCCCTGGAAGTTGGACAGAGGCGCCTGCCCCGGGCCGAAGCAGGCCGCGATCTCCTCTGCGTTGGACGATTGGATCCGCGTGCGCTGCAAGGCTGCGTGGCCGGCCAGTCCCTCTCCCAGGCGCACAGAGGCATGCGATAATTTCAAAAGCGAGAAGCCGCTCCCGGCCGCGAATTCAAGCGTGAGGGTCACGGGATTGAGCAGCATCACCGAGGCGGCATCCACGTTCAACAGGTGCGTGGACTGTTCCAGCGCAACCCGCAGGCTGAGGCGCATATCGGTGCTGGAGTTGATGGCGGTGTCGATGGCATGCAGGGCGGTCAGGCGCTGCACGTGGCGCTCGTAACGGGCAATCAGGCGGGTGTTCTCGATCTCCACTGCGGCGGTATTCGCCACCACTGCAAGCAATTCGACATCCTTTTGCTCGAAGCGGCCCGGGCTGTAACTAAGCACCTGGATCAGGCCGGTGGCTTTGCCGTCGGTCAGCATGGGAACGTACAACGCGGAAGCGGCCATCTTGTCGGGCCTGCCGATGAATTGGCGAACCGAACCTTCCCTGGGCGGTTCGAGGGCATTGGCGACCAGGGGCTGGCGGCTGTCGAGCACACGGCTTTGTTTCCCGCCCGCGGCCGGGTCGAAGGGCAGCGGAGCCAGTTGGGACACATCCACTGCCATGCCGTCGATGTGTCCGTGGGTGCAGTGGATGAGGGCATTCTCCGGGTCGTACAGCGAGATGAACATCCCGCAAACGTCGGGCAGCAGGGCATAGATGCCCTCTTCCAGGCGTTTGTAGATGGTGTCCAGGTCGGCGGCTTCGGCCAGCAGGTGTCCGAGGCGGCTCACAGCCGCCATTTGCTCGGCATGGAGGGCGGTCTGTTCGTGCAACTCGGCGCGGTGCATGGCATTGGCAGACATGTCGGCGATGGCCGTCACCAGGCGCTGCTGTCGTTCGCCGAACGGTTCGGGAGGTGAGCCGTCCGGCCGCACGTCGCGTCCCACTTCCAGCACGCCCATAATGTGATCGTGGACCATGAGGGGAACGAGCATGGCGGCGCGCACCGCGTGCGCTCCCTCCAGGCAGAAAAAGTTCCCCGCATCCTGGAGATGATCGGCCACGACCGGCTGGCGTGACTTGACCACCTGGCTGCTGACGCCGCGGTCGGGGGGCAGGTGGTAGGCGGTCAGGCTGGAAATGCTGCCGCGCGCCAGGTCGATGGACAGGTCGTTATTGGGCGGGCGGACGAAGGCCAGGAAGGAGCCGTCGGCCGGCAGGATGTCCAGCAATTGGTCGAGGATGACCGGCATCATTTGCACGCGGGTGGATGCCAGGCGCAGGGCCGAAGAAACGCGCGCCAGCACCTCCAATTCCTCGGCGCGGCGGTGGGCCTGCTCGAGCAGGCGCGCGCCATACACGGCCCCGGCGGCCGCGCCGGCAAACAGGGAGGCCAGACGAATATCGGATTCATCGAAAACGCGCGCAGCCTCGGGAGGCGCATCGGGCTGGTTGAAGTTGTAAATGCTCAGGACCCCCACCAGTTCGCCGCCGTACAACATCGGCACGCCCAACACGGCGCGATAGGAAACCCCCTCATATTGGGAAGAGCGGCCCTCCCAATGGCTGTAATCGGACACAACCAGGGGTTCGCGGCTTTCGGCGACCCGTCCTGCGGCACTCTCTCCCAATTGCAGCCGTTTGCCCAGGGGCAGGCTGCCATCCGGCAGGCTGACCAGCTCCAGCGTGCTGGATTGGGCCTCATACAAATAGATGCCCCCGCCGCTGGCAGCGAGCAGGCGCGCCGCCCGTCGGGAGACCGTGTCCAGCAAGTCGTGGAAATCCTGGTAGGTGGTCAGGTCGCGGGTGGTTTCGTACAACAACGCAAATTCATCCGCCCGTTCCTGCAGTTCCATGAACAGGCGCGCATTGTCGATGGCCACCCCGGACTGGGCTGCCAGGGTCATGAGCAGGCGCTCGTCGTTTTCATCGAACGCATTGGGAAGTTCACTCTCGACGGCAATCGAGCCAATCGCCTGGTCGCCGACCTTGATGGGGACGTACAAGCCCGATTGCAGCCCGGGGTAGGTGTCTACGTAGCGCGGGTCATCCTGGACTGCGCCGCTGCGCACCACTTCATCGTGTTCGAGCGCCCAGCCGCTCAGGCCCTGACCCGGGTGGGAGATCAAACGGTTCAGCCGCTCCACTTCCCCGTGGATGTACTCTTCATCCTTGTCGGGGATGTTGAGCGCCAGCAGTTCCACGCGATTGGTCTCCGGGTGGAATTGGCGAATGGCCGCATGATGCCAGTGCAGTTTCTTGTCCATCAGCTCGATCAACTGGCGGGCCACCTGGTGCGGTTCGAGGGTCATCGAAAGGGTCAGGCCGTGCTCGTAGAGCAGTTCCAGTTCGTTGACGCGGCGGGCCAGGGTTTCTTCGACTTGCAGCAATTCCGTAATGTCGGTCAGCACACCTTCGTAGTATTGCACATCCCCCTTGTCATTGCGCACGGCATGGGAATTATTGAGCACGTGCAGGACGCTTCCATCCTTGCGGCGCAGGCGGATGCTGGCGGTATGCGCCTCATCCTTCTGGTCGAGTTCCAAAAGGAACCTTTGCCGCTCGGCGCTGTCCACATACAGATCGCGGGCAATATCCACCTTCAGGAGTTCATCGACCGAGGCATAGCCCAACATGCGCACCAGGGCCGGGTTGGCGGCCAACAGGCGTCCTCCCGGCGTGGAGCGATACACACCATCCGGGATGCGTTCGAACAGGGCCTGGTATTCCTGCACCAGTTGATGCCCATGCCGCTCCATGCTGATGTAAACACCGATGTCGGAAATAATCGAGAGCAGGCAGGCGCATCCGTCGAATTGGAACGGAGACGAGAAGACCTCCACATCGCGGACGTCCCCGTTGGCCAGGCGGTGACGGGCGACGAAGTAGTTGCGATGCTGCGCCAGCGCCTCTTTCATCCTTGCTTCGAGTTCGGCCTGTCCCAGCGTATTAATGCGGTGAATGGTCAGCCGCTGGAATTGTTTGGCTTTGTACCCGTAGTAATCCCGCGCGGCGCGATTGGCGCGCAAAATCCTGCCCGACTGCGGGTCGATCAGCAGCATAACCGCGCTGTGCTGGTCGAAAAACGCCTCGAAGAAATCGGACGCAGTGGGGGAAATTTCCACGTGGGGTGTTACGGGAGCAGTGGGCTTCACAGTTTCATCCTTTTACTGGAAAGCCCCCAAGTTTGCAAGGCTGGTGTTGAAGTCCTGGGCATGCGCATCCAGTATGGCAAGTTGATTGTACAACCATGTCATATTCAAAAGCATTACACTTCCATGTGTATAACATCACCCATTTTTCCCATGCCGCCTGCCGACCATGCAAACGGTCGGAGGGTCTTCTCTGCTATAATCCCCGCCATGATTTTGGTAACGGGCGCCACCGGGTTCATCGGGCGCGCGCTGGTGCGTCAACTGTTCGAGGCGGGACACCCCACGCGGGTGTTGATCCGTCCCTCGCGCCGTACCCCGCGCCTGCCCAAGGGCGTCCCCGTGGAAGTGGCCGTGGTCAGCCTGGCCGATAGCCGCGGCCTGCGCGCCGCGCTCAACGGCGTGGATACCATCATCCATCTGGCCGGCGCCGAATCCCAGGGCCGCGACGCCAACCTGCGCATCACCGACATAGAGGGCACGCGCAACCTGGTGGAGGCCGCCAGGGATGCCGGCCTGCGCCATTTCATCTACCTCAGCCACCTGGACGCGGCGCGCGCCTCAGCCTACCCGGTCTTCAAGGCCAAGGGCATTGCCGAGGAAAGCATCCGCCGTTCGGGCATTCCCTACACCATCCTGCGCTCGGCCGTCGTCTACGGGCCGGAGGATCACTTCACCACCGGCCTGGCGCGAATGCTGCGCGCCGCGCCGGGCATCTTCTTTCTGCCCGCCAACGAAGCGCGCATCGTGCCCCGCATCCAGCCCATTTGGGTGGAGGATCTGGTTGCCTGCCTGCTGTGGACCTACGAAAATCCCGAGACCCTCAACCAGGTCTACGAAGTGGGCGGCAGCGAAT
>JBMOMS010000120.1:0-13794 GCA_049324895.1 Chloroflexota bacterium | reverse complement strand
TGAATTCCAAAGACTTTATCGCGATGGAAGAACAATACGGCGCGCATAACTATCATCCGCTGGATGTGGTCATCGAACGCGCCGAAGGGGTTTGGGTGTACGACGTGGAAGGTAAAAAATACCTGGACTGTTTAAGCGCCTACTCTGCGGTCAACCAGGGACACGTACACCCTGCCATTCTCAAGGCGCTGATCGAACAGGCCGGCCGGGCCACCCTCACTTCGCGCGCCTTCCGCAACGACCAGCTGCCGCTGTTGTACAAGGAACTCTCCGAGATGACCGGCTACGAAATGTCCCTGCCGATGAACTCGGGCGCGGAAGCGGTCGAGACGGCGGTCAAGCTGGCGCGCAAATGGGCCTACCAGGTCAAGGGCGTGCCGCGCCACCAGGCCGAGATCATCGTGGCCTCGGGCAATTTCCACGGGCGCACCGTGACCATCGTCTCGTTCTCGACCGAGCCGCACTACCGCGACGATTTCGGCCCGTTCACGCCCGGCTTCGTCACCGTCACCTATGGCGACGTCGAAGCGATCGAAAAAGCCATCACGCCCAACACGGCGGCGGTGATGCTGGAGCCGATTCAGGGCGAGGCGGGGGTCGTCGTCCCGCCCGCGGGCTATCTCACGGCAGTCTCCGAAATCTGCAAAAAGAACAATGTCCTGTTCATCGCGGACGAGATCCAGACCGGGCTGGGGCGCACGGGCAAACTGTTCGCCTCGCACCACGAGAACGTGCGCCCGGACGTGGTCATCATCGGCAAGGCCATGGCGGGTGGTTTCTATCCCGTCTCGGCGGTGTTGGCCGACCAGCCGATCCTGGGCCTGTTCACGCCCGGCGAACACGGCTCCACCTTCGGCGGGAATCCGCTGGCGGCGGCGGTGGCGCGCGCGGCGCTCAAGGTCATCCGCGACGAGGACCTGGCGGGGCGCGCAGCCGAACTGGGCGAGTATTTCGTCGAGCAGTTGAGCGAGATCCCCAGCCCGCACGTCAAGGAAGTGCGCGGGCGCGGCTTGCTGATCGGTGTGGAGTTGAAACCTGAAGCGGGCGGCGCGCGCCGTTTCTGCGAGGATTTGAAGGCGCGCGGCATCCTGGCCAAGGAGACGCACGACAACGTCATTCGCTTTGCCCCGCCGCTGGTGATCGAAAAGGAAACCATTGATTGGGCTTTGCCGCATATTCGCGCAGCGCTGAATATGGCGTAAATCTAGGATCGTTTGGAGGTTGTCATGAATATTGGAATACCGAAGGAAAGACGACCGTTCGAGTATCGCGTGGGCATGTCCCCGGCCGGCGTGGAGATTTTGACCCAGCTCGGGCACAAGGTCTATGTGGAGCACGATGCGGGGGTGGGCGCAGGCTTCCCTGACCGGGAGTTCGAGAAGGCGGGCGCGCGCCTGGCCTACTCGGCAGACGAGGTCTTTGGCCGCTCCGACCTGCTGCTCAAGGTTGCCCGCCCGATGAAAGAAGAACTGGACTGGATCCAGCCCGGTTGCGTGCTGGCGGGCCTGCTGCACCTGGCCTCGGCCCAGCAGGATAAGGTCGAAGTGCTGCTCCAGAAGGAAATCACGGCCCTCTCTTACGAGCAGATCCAGTTGGCCGATGGTTCCCTGCCGGTCCTGCGCCCGTTCAGCCAGATCGGCGGCATGATGGCCGCACAGACGGCGGCGCGCCTGCTCCAGAACAACTGGGGCGGCAGGGGCGTGCTGATTGGCGGCGTGCCCGGCGTCCCACCGGCTGAGGTGGTCATCCTGGGAGCGGGCGTGGTTGGCAGAAATGCCACACGCGGCTTCCTGGGGCTTGGCGCGCACGTCACGGTGATCGATATCAACATCCTCGCGCTGCAGCGCATTGCAGACCATTTCCCCGGCGTGGCGACCATGATGTCGACAAAGCGCAACATCGAGCGCGCCACGGCCTATGCCGATGTGGTGGTTGGCGCGGTGTTGAAGCCCGGCGAACGCGCCCCCATCCTGGTTTCGCGCGAGATGGTGCGAGCCATGAAACCGCGCGCCGTGGTAATCGACGTCAGTATCGACGAGGGTGGATGTGTCGAAACCTCCCGCCCGACCACGCACGACCGCCCCACCTATGTGGAAGAGGGTGTCCTGCATTATTGTGTGCCGAACATGCCCGGTGTGGTGGCCCGCACGGCCACGCACGCCTTTGTCAATGCGGGTGTTCCCTTCATTGTCGAGATTGCGGGCAAGGGCATCGAGCAGGCCATGCAGGACAACGAGGCCATCGAGGCCGCAGTGGTCACGCACGCCGGCAAGCTGTATCACATGAATCGCAAGATCGACCGCACGGAGGTTGAAGATGGGCTGGATTGATATTTACAACAGCCGCCTGACCACGGCCGAAGAAGCTGTCAAGGTCATCAAGAGCAATTCGCATGTTTTCCTGACCGGCAATGTTTCCGTGCCGAAGGTGTTGCTGGGCGCGTTGGTGGGGCATGCCCCGAACCTGGAGAATGTGGAGATCTACCAGGCGCTGACCATCGGCCCCGCCGACTACGTCAAGCCCGAGATGGAAGGGCACCTGCGCGTCAACACGCTCTTCATCAGCGGGAACGTGCGCAAGGCCGTGCATGAAGGCCGCGCCGATTTCACGCCTGTGCTGCTTTCGGAGTTTCCGCTGCTGTTCAAGAAGGGCATCCTGCCGGTGGATGTGGCCGTGATTCACGTTTCCCTGCCCGACGAACACGGCTTCTGCAGCCTGGGTGTGGAAGTGGGCCTGACCAAATCGGCGGCGGAATCGGCCAAGATCATCATCGCCGAGGTCAACGAGCAGATGCCGCGCACCCTGGGCGATTCCTTCATCCACGTCAGCCGCCTGACCCACATCGTCCACACCGACTATCCCATCCCCGAAATGCCCATGGGCGATGAGGGCGACAAGGACGTGGTCGAGAAGATCGCCGGGCATATCGCCGAACTGATCCCCGACGGCGCCACCATGCAGATGGGCATTGGTGCCATCCCCGATGCAGTGCTGGGTTTCCTCAAGCACAAGCATGACCTGGGCATCCACAGCGAGTTGTTCTCGGACGGCGTGATGGACCTGGTCGACCTGGGCGTGTTTACCAACGCGCGCAAGACCCTGCATCCGGGCAAGATCGTGGCGGGCTTCATCCTCGGCACCAAGCGCCTGTACGACTGGGTGGACGACAACCCGGTCATCGAACTGCACCGCACCGAGTACATCAACGATCCCTTCGTCATCGCGCAGAACGAGCGCATGGTGGCGATCAACTCCGCCATCGAGGTCGACCTGACCGGCCAGGTATGCGCCGACAGCATCGGTCCCAAGTTCTACAGCGGCGTGGGCGGACAGTTGGACTTCATCTACGGCGCCTCGCGTTCGAAGGATGGCGTGCCAATCATTGCCCTGCCCAGCACCACCACCCTGCGCGACGGCACGCTGGTCTCGCGCATCGCGGCCATGCTCAAGCCCGGTGCGGGTGTGGTCACCAGCCGCAACCACGTCCACTATGTGGTGACGGAATACGGCGTAGCCGACTTGTACGGCAAGACCATCCGCAGCCGCGCCCGCCAGTTGATCGGCATCGCGCATCCCGATTTCCGCGCCGATCTCGAAAAGCAGGCCAGCGAACTGCACTGGATCTAGCCCGGAGCGGGAAGTGTACCTGGAGCCGCGGCGCAACTCTGGCTGCGGCTCGTTGTTTATCCTGTGGAGGTTTCGATGAACCGACGCACCAAAATTGTCGCCACCATTGGCCCGGCCAGCGAGAGCGAGGAAGTGATCGAGAAACTGATCCTGGCTGGCATGAACGTGGCGCGCATGAATTTCTCGCACGGCACCCACCAACAGCACGCCGAACGCATTGCGACCATTCGCAGGGTGTCGGCCCGACTGGATGTTCCTGTGGGCATCCTGCAGGACCTGCAAGGCCCCAAGATTCGCGTGGGCAACCTGTCTGCCCCGCTGCAACTCGCGGAGGGCGAGGTGGTCTGCCTGTACGCCGCCGAGGAGGCCATCCCTGCCTGTTCCCACCAACTCATTCCGGTGGATTTCCCCGAGTTGTTCGATTCGGTGCATGTCGATGACCGCCTGCTGCTCGACGATGGACGTCTGGCCTTTGCGGTGCTGCGCGTCGAAAAACATACCCTGGAGGCCAGGGTCGTGGTGGGCGGGGTGCTTTCCTCGCACAAGGGCATCAACCTGCCGGGCGTCAAGATCCGCGTGGCGGGCTTTACCTCCAAGGACGAAGCCGACCTGTCCTTTGGCCTCCAGCAGGGCGTGGATGCGGTGGCCATTTCCTTTGTCCGTTCGGCGGATGATGTGTTGAAGGTGCGCACGGCGATGAAGAAGTTGAAGGTCGCCAGCAACCGCATGCCGCTGTTGATCGCCAAGCTCGAAAAGCCCGAAGTGTTCAGGGAACTGGACCGCGTGCTGGAGATCGTGGACGGGGTGATGGTGGCGCGCGGCGACCTGGGCGTGGAGATGCCGCCCGAGACCGTGCCCGTCATGCAAAAGCGTATCATTCAGGCCGCCAATGCGCGCGCCAAACTGGTCATCACCGCCACGCAAATGCTCGAGTCGATGATTTACAATCCGCTGCCCACGCGCGCCGAGGCCTCGGACGTGGCCAATGCCATCTTCGACGGCACGGACGCAATCATGCTGTCGGCAGAGTCGGCCTCTGGCAGGTATCCCGTCGAGGCGGTGACCATGATGGGGCGTATTGCGGTCGAGGCCGAGTCGCATTTCAAGGAATGGGGCACGCAGTATCCGCTCACCTCGCTGGGCGAGAGCGACGCCGCTTCGATGTCGCGGGCGGCCTTCGAGATTGCCCGCGACCGTGATGTGGCTGCCATTGCCGTTTTTACCATGCAGGGACGCAGCGCGGTGCTGATCTCCAAGACCCACCCCAACGTGCCGATCCTGGCCTTCACCCCCGACGAGTTCACCTTCCGCCGCGTGGCCTTCCAATGGGGAGTGGTGCCACACCTGGTTCCATTTGCCAATACGGTGGAGGATATGCTCCGCTACGTGGATACGGCCCTGCTGGCGGGCGGCAAGGTCAAGGCAGGGGAACAAGTGGTGCTGGTATGCGGTTTCCCCGTGGGCGCCTTGCGCGCGCCCAATATGGCGCTGCTGCACACCGTGGGCGGCGATGTGCCCGCTGTGAGCGGCATGGATGTGAAGGCATAGTCGCTGTTTTTCCAAAATCCAGCGGGTGCCAACCCAGGCTTGCCGACGGCTACAAACCGTCGGCTTTTGTTACCCAAGGAAATCGCTTGCCAGCCGCCGCTGGATTAAATCCAGGGAAAAGGTTCCGCCTATTTTTCCGTGCTGGCGATGACCAGACCCGCGCCGATCAACAAGCCGCCGAACAGAAACAACGGGGTGATGATCTCGCCCAGGAACAGCGCCCCCAAAATTGTGCCGACCACGGGCTGGGCAAAGAAGGTCAACGACGCCACGGCGGCGGGCAGTTCCGCGAAGGCGTAATTCCACAGGAACATGGCCAGGGCGGTCGAGACGATGCCCAGGAACAGGATGCCGCCGATGACGCCTGGCGTGATCGGGCCGAGGCCCTGCGTGTTCAGTTCCCAGGCCCCGAAGGCCAGGCTGGAAGGCAGCCCGCCAGCCAGCATGATGGCGGTCGGCAGGATGATATCCAGGCTGCGGGTTACTTTTCGCACCAGCACCGAATACAGCGCCCAGGTCAACGCGGCGGCCAGCAGGCTGAGATTGCCCCAGAACAGGGATGGGGACAACTCTGCCGTGCGCGGGTCGATGACGGCCAACACGCCCAGGGTCGAGACGAACAGCGCAATCAGTCCGCGCGGGGTGGCCTTCTCCCCGAGCAGAAGCGGGGCGAAGAGCAGGATGAAGGCGGGTGTGGCCGAGGTCACCAGCGACCCGTTCGAGGCGGTGGAGAGTTTTGTCCCCACGAATTGGAAGCCAAGCGAGACACCGTATCCCACCACGCCCACGCGGAAGATCTGCCAGGCTTGTTTTGCGTCCAGGTTGGGTTTGGGCCGCAGAGCGACCACGACGCCCAGCGCCAGGATGCCCAAGACCAGACGGGTGCTGAGCAGCGCAAAGGGCGGGATGACCTCCAGCACCACCTTGCTGACCACGTACATGCCGCCCCAAATGGAGGCCGCGCCGAGGCCGGCCAGTAAACCGAGCAGGGAATGTTTTCGATGCATAGTTTGCCGATTATATACCCCACTCGGTCACAGGTGGGGCGGATTCCCCTTCGGGTATGATGTGGCAATCCGCCCCGCGGAATAACATTCCGCGCCACGGAACTTAATCAAAAAATCCCCCAGGACAAGCCTGGGGGTGTTGGCTGGTCTATGCGCCGAGTTCCACGGCCAGGGTGTCATAGTAGGTACCCGCGCCGAAGCCGTCGATCAGGATGTGGTCACCAGGCTTGAACTCTGGCAGTTTGCGCAGAAAGGCGATCATGTTCGAGGCCGCGCTGACATTGCCGAAGTCGTTCAGCAGCCAGGGCATGGACAGGGGAATGCCCTCGTTTTGCAGGTGCTTCTGCTTGAGCAGGTTGATCTTGTAATTGGCGTGATGCACAATGGTCACCGCCAGCGACTTTCCTGTCGTGCCGAGCTGTTCCATTTTCTCGCGATAGGCCAGGTAGGCCTCGCGGGCCACCTGCACGCCCGTGCGCACGAACAACTTGACCATGCCCATCGGTCCCGCCATGACAATGGAGGAGCCGTCGCGGGGTTCGTGCATCAGCCCCGCCACGCGGATATGGGTGTCGCTGGTCTGGGTCACGTCGATGTTCCAGTCCGCGCCGCTCTTCTGCGCCGTGTGTGGATAGTTCATCTGCACCTGCAGCACGCCGTCCTCGTCGTAGGACTCGAAGGAGCGGCCCGCCAGGAATTTCATGGTTCCGTCGGGGATGATGCCGATTACGCCCGCGGCGTTGCCGAACAACTGCAGGGCGTTGGCATCGTGCGAGCTGTTGATGAAGCGGCTTAGGCCTTCGATGCCGCCGACCAGCACCTTCTTTCCGCGCAGGCGTTCGGCGAGGTTTTCCGAAAGCTGGAGATTCTCGGGCAGGTCGGGGTTGAGCGCCAGGTGCAGGCTGCTGACCGAACCGTCGCAGGCCTTGTGGACGGCCACTTTGAGGGCGCTCTCGGGAATGCCCGCCTCGCGGGTGATGCGCGCCAGGTAATCGTCGGCGATGGGGGCGCTCATGCCGATCAGGACCGCTTCCACCTCGGACGGGTTCCAACCGCATGCCAGGGCTGCCTCGCGCAGGAAGCGCGCGCCCACCTGCACTTCGAGTTCCATGTTTTCTTCACGGCTCAGGTTGTGGATATGGTGGCGGCTGAGGAAGCCCAACTCGGCCAGGTTCAGGCGCTCGGAGTCGGGGATGGGCGCGCCCAATCGGCTTTCAAGCATGGCGGGCAGGGATTGGTTGTCGTAGCTCTCACCCCAGGCGCCGTACACGCCGCCGATCTGGACCTGGGAGTTGGTCACGCGCACCAGGCCAAAGGGCACGCCCGGGCCGACGGCGATGACGCTTTTTTCAACGTCGGGTTTTTCGAAAAATGAGGAAGTGTTTTCCATGACTCTAATCCTTTCGTCTCTTGAATAGGCAAACACTGACAGGTGGCGAAAGTTACTGCCCCCATTGTCCCCCATGCGCGGCGGGTTACATCCCCACATCCTGCAGCACGGTTTGCGGACGGATGCTGCGATGGTACAACCCGTCCCTGAATTCGAATCCCATGCGCTTGAGATAGGATTCGTGCCGCGCATTGCCCGCCTCGGAGACGAAACAGTTCAGTCCGCGCTGGAGGAAGAAATCCGCGCTGGTCTCGAACAGAAAGCGCCCCGCGCGGAAGTCGCGGTAGCCGGGGATGACGAAATCCAGCACGACGCGCGCCTGCTCGCCGTCCCTGTGAACGACCAGCACGCCCGCGGGCACCATGTTGCGCAAGACGAAGACCACCAGGTCGTCGGCGTCGGGTTGGAAGCGGTAGGTGGGGAAGAAGACCGCGATTTCCCTGCGGTAGAAATCCACGAAGCCGCCCAGGTAGGCGCTGTCGTGCGAAACCGCCAGCAGCTTGAAGTAATCCTTCTGCCGCCACATTTGGATCAGGTAATACAGGTCGATGACCACGATCAGGCCATCCAGCGCCGCCACAGGATAGGCGCGGATCAGCAGGCCGTAGATGGTAAAGACCAGCGCCCCCGCCAGGTTGATCAGGCGCAGGCGCACCAGCGACTTCATGGTGAGCGAAAGCGCAATCAACACCGAGCCGAGGTAGCCGATGAATTCGAGCAGGTTTGGATGCAAAGTGGTTCTTCCTGTTCCCAAAAGATGCGGGCGCAGACCCCCAGGCCTGGGACGCGCCCGCTGCAAATTCTACCCGTTTTTTTCGTCGGGAGTCGTCATAGGTGCAGGGGTATTGCAGGAACTTGGAAGTTAAATTTTTGGTGAGCGCGCCAAAGTGCTGGGATAAGAATCCGCCAATCCTTGCTAATCTGCACGAAGGTGCTTAAACCATGTAGGATGAGCGAATAAATTCTTCCTGGTTCAAAACTATCATGAATCAGACAGACGGGATGAACTTCAACTCCAAAGCCCACGCGTCTCGTTCCGCATCCCAGGCGGCTTCCCAGGCGCCTGCGGGCGGGAGGGGATTGGCGTGGTCGAACTGGCGTTGGAAGGCGGCCAGGGTTTCATCTGCCAGGCCAAGTTCCCGCAGGAGCACGGCGACAGGGCCGCCGTGGGTGACCAGGCCGATGGGCCCGATCCCTTCGCTTTCCCGACGGGCCTCCTGGAACATGGATAGCATCCGCCGTCGCACCAGTTCGGCGGCTTCCACTTTACCGTGCCATTCGACCAGGCGCGGCTCGACCAGGCAGGGGATGCCCTGGATGCCCGCCGCGATCCGCGCGGTTTGCGTGGTGCGCTCGAAGGGACTGTGATACAGCTTGACGACCTTCTGTTCTTTCAGGAAAGCACCCAGGGTTTGGGCTTCCTGCTCGCCTTTGGGGGTCAGCGGCGGTCCGGGCGGAGTCATGTAGGGGATGTCGGTGCGGCTCCAGTCGGGGGTGGCGTGACGGATGAAGTACAACCTGAGGGTGTGCAACGGCATCAGAATTCGATCTCCATGTGGTCATGCCCGATCTCCACGTTGGGGAAGAGGTGGCGGACGGATTCAAGGTCGGCGGAATAGTCCAGCGTGGGGATGGGGCTGGAGTGGATCAGCACCAGGCGTTTGGCCTGGGCCTGGGCTGTGGCGCGCAGCACGGCGGACAGGTGACTGTGACCGATGTGCTCTGTCAGCGCCGACAGGGGATCGGGGCCGTTGCATTCGTGCAGCAGCAGATCGACGCCGCGAATTTTTTCGATGTAGGCGGAGTCGGGGCGGGCGATGGTGTCGGTGATGTAGGCCAGGGAATGGCCAGGCCAGTCGAGACGGTAGCCAACCGTGCCGCCTTCCATCATGAAGGAGGTAATCGTCCCGCCGTTGGGCAGCGCTTCCACCGCCTGCAAGGGCAGCCATTGATAGGGCAGGTAGGCATGGATGGGTTGGACGAAGGCTCGCGTCTGTTCGTCTGCGTGAATGCGGGTGCGCGGCAGGGCCTCGTTGGCGCGCCGGACGAAGTCCGCGATGTTGTCCGCGCCAAGCGTCTCGCCGCGGCGCAGCCAATCTGCTTTGAGGTAGGAGGCAAACAGGTAGGTCAGGCCGCTGGTGTGGTCGCCGTGGGCGTGGCTGAGGTAGATGTCCAGTTCGGGGCGTTGAAGGTGTTCGGGCAGGCGATACGCGCCACTGCCCGCGTCCAGCATCACCCCTGCCTCGGGCAGGAAATAGCAGGCGGTCTGGGCGGCGTCGGTGGGCAGGAAGCCGCCCGTGCCAAGCAGGATGAGTTTCATGATGGATCTTTCCTGAGCCTTGATAGTGGACAGATCGAGTGCGTCTGTCGCGAGGTATTATCGCCGTATTGCGCAAAATCCTCAAGGTTCGAGGCCTCTCCCAGCAGGGTCTTCTTAAAGTCACGCCTTCCATCCCCACGATTCGCTGGCAGCGCAAAATTCGCCTCCGTTTTCACACAAAACCATCCGTGTGGTCCGTGTACAAAAAAAAGCCTCCCGACTTTAAGAAAGCCCCGCCTCTTCCAGGAGCGTTGTAAATCCCGTGCAATCCGCGCGCTCGGCGGTGAAGTGTTGTAGACTGTGCAAGGAAAGCCGAGGTTCTCATGGAGATCAAATTCTACCTCTCCCTTGTGCGGCGCTGGGCCTGGTTGTTGATTCTGGGGTTGGCCCTGGGCGCTGCGGGCGGCTACCTGGGAAGCATCTTCCAGCAGCCAGTCTACCAGGCGGCCACGCGCATCCTGGTGCTGCGCGCCTCCCAGCAAGACCAGAGCGCGGATACCTACCTGAGTGACCAGCAACTGGTGCAGACCTACATCCAATTGCTGTCGACCCGCCCCGTATTGGATGGCGCTTCGGAACGGCTCGGCTATCCCATCAAGTCCGCGCAGTTGGAGGTGACCCAGATCCGCGATGTGCAGGCCATCCAGGTGAAGATCGAAGACGAGGACCCCCAGCACGCGGCGGATATCGCAAACACCCTGGTGAATGTGTTGATCGACCAAAACGAGACCATCCAGACAGGGCGCTACCTGTTGACGGAACAGACCATCCAGGCCCAGATCGACCAGGTCAAATCCCAGATCGCGGACCTGGGTGCGGAAATCGAAAACGTCTCGACCGAAACCGTGCTCGAACAACAAATTCAGGTGGGGGCGCAGATCGCGGCCATGCAAGCTGAGGTGGCACAGTTGCAGGGCGAAATCCAGCAGTTGACGCCCGCCAAAACCTACGACAACCAGGTGCTGCGGGCCGAAAAGCAGGCACGTCTCGATCAGGTGCAGACTGTGCTCACCCTGTCCCAGCAAATCTATACCGACCTGGTGGTGCTGGGCAAGCCCGCCGAGTCGGGGGCCGACGGCACCTCCCGCCTGGCGCAATTGCAGACCACCATGCAGTTGTACCAGGAAATCTACATCAACCTGCTCGACAACCTGGAGACCGTCCGCCTGGCGCGCCTGCAAAACACGCCCAACGTGGTGCAGATCGAGGCGGCGGCTGTGCCGCTCAATCCCGTGCGCCCCCTCCCTTGGAAGAACACCGCCCTGGCCGCCGTGGTGGGCTTGATCCTGGCAGGCGGCATTGCCTTTCTGATCGAATACCTGGATGACACCCTGCGCACGCCCGAGGATGTGGAGCGCGTCCTGGCCCTGTCGATTCTGGGCTACATCGGCGACATCCGCGCGGCGCACGAAGCCGTGGATGGGCACGTGATGAAACATCCGCGCTCGCCCGTCTCGGAGGCGTTCCGCTCACTGCGCACAAACCTCGAGTTCGCAAAGGTGGATCGCCCGCTGAACAAAATCCTGGTGGCCAGCTCGGGACCTGGTGAAGGCAAAACCACCGTCGCCACCAACCTGGCGGCCAGCATGGCGCAGAGCGGCAGGCGCGTGCTGTTGATCGATGCGGATCTGCGGCGCCCGCGCATCCACACGATCTTTGGGATTCCCAACCGCCTGGGATTGAGTTCCCTTTTTCGCGGGAATTCGGGCGTCCGTTCCGCGATGCAGCCCGTGGATGGGATGTCCAACCTTTTCGTGATTCCCAGTGGAAAACTGCCGCCCAATCCGACAGAGTTGCTGGCCTCGACGCGCATGGACCGCATCCTGGAGGAAGCCAGCCTGGAGGTGGATGTGATCGTGGTGGATAGCCCGCCCTCGCTGGTGGCCGATTACCAGGTGCTCGCCACGAAAATGGATGGCGTGATCGTGGTCATCCGCCCCGGGGCCACCCGTATCGAGGCCGCTGCCGCGATGCTGGAACATTTGGGGCATGTCAATGCGCGCATCCTGGGGGTGGTGTTGAACAGGATCCAAAGCCACAATTTCTATTACCCATATAAACGGGGCGGCTATTATTACCAAAAGGATAACAAAGCCCTGCCCGCCCTGGCTGTGGAGCCGCCCGGGCCTGCCCCGCTGCCCGTTCCCGAGGTCGCCCGAAAGGCGGCAGCAACCCAGGAGGATGGGCCCCTTCATTTGCCTCCGCTCGAAACGCCCGCCGCGCGCAGCATCCGCCCGCGCCCGAGGTTGAAACCAAAGCCCAGGCCGCAGCCCGCCGCTATCCAACCCGTCGAGATACCGCGAATTGCGCCCGCCAGCCCGCAGCCTGCCCCAAGCTATACCGGGTCGACTGAATACGTTATCGGCCAGTATGGGTTGGAGTGCTGGGTCGTCGAGCGCGAGGCTGTCCCTCTGGACAATATGCGCAGAGGTTAGCAGACTGTTGGAGAACAAGGCTTCAGATGTTTACCGCACTCGGTCACACACCTGCCCTGGCGGGCGATGCTGCCGGGCGCGCGGTTGGCGCTCATTTTTCCCGCGCAGGCACAGCGCCAACGCATAACATCAGTCAATAAAAAAAACAGCCGCAGGCCGCGGCTGTTTTCATCTCCAGGGGTTTCTTTAACTCTGCGCGAACGTGTCGATCACCAGCTTGAAATTCCCGCCCACGGGATACAGGATTGGGCAGGTGCAGCCGCGCTTCTTGTATTCCTCGACCTTGGCGCGGGCTTCGTCTGGCGTGCCAGAGGCGGTGATGCGGTACACCAGCTCGTCGGGGACAAGGTGCTTGGCTTTGTGGATCTGTTCCTTGGTGGCAGGCCAACTCAAAATGGACTGAATCTCCTGCACCACCTCGTCCGAAACGCCCGAGGCTTTGGCGATATGTGGCTGCTGGGCGAGGTACTGGCACAACAAGCCCTTGGTATGATCGATGGCCCGGTCGTGGTCCTCGTCCACCGAGCAGACGATCAACTGCGGGCGGTCGATGTCTGCCAGACTGCGGCCCGCTTTTTTTGCGCCCTTCTCCAATAGTTCCAGGGCGCGGTCATTGTATTCGGGTGGGACGCAGTAGTTCATGACGCAGCCGTCGGCGATCTCGCCGGTCATTTCCATCATCAGGTCGCCCGTGGCGCCGATCATGATCGGGATATTGCGCGGCTCGCGGCGGCCATGCACCACATCCAGTTCGATCTCACTGACGCGATGGAACTCGCCGTGGAAGGTGACACGCTCCATGTTCAGCAGGCGGCGCATGACACTCACCGTTTCGCGCATGGCGGTCAGGGCCTTCTTGCGGTCGATGCCCACGTTCTTCGCCAGCGGATCCCACCAGGCGCCGATGCCGCAGATGACGCGGTCGGGGGCCAGGTCATCCAGGGTCAGGAAGGTGGCGGCCAGCAGGCCGATGTTGCGCGTCCAGTTGTTGATCACGCCCGAGCCGACCTTGATTCGTTCCGTGACGGCGGCGTAGGCGGCCATTGGCACGATGGCATCCCGTACCAGGCGCGATTCGGCCTGCCAGACAGCTTCGAAGCCGTGATCCTCGGCATAGCGGACGTAATCCAGCCCGTCTCGCAGATCGTGCGAATCCTGCAAATAAAGTGCTACTCTTTCCACGAAAAATCCTCCATCGAAGGTTGGGTGCTCGGTTGGCGTTTTAATTGCCTGGCGAAGTAGGCGCATTATACCTGCCTCCTTCAAAAAGTGGACTGAAATTGTCTGGATGAATCAGTAGGAATATTATCCAAATTGTTTGTGAACATCATCACTTTTTGAAATCGGCGGGGTATCCTATACTGATACCAAGTTTCTAGCAGTTTGTCGGAGAGAGATGTTTCAAGGCGCAAAACGCTAATTTGAACCGCGAAGGACGCCAGGAACGTGACGTATAAAAGGTTTT
The DNA here is from genome assembly GCA_049324895.1 of Chloroflexota bacterium. GTDB lineage: Bacteria > Chloroflexota > Anaerolineae > Anaerolineales > Villigracilaceae > JACPVF01. The sequence continues at coordinate 2 of JBMOMS010000120.1, read as the reverse complement.
CT
>JBMOMS010000119.1:0-13937 GCA_049324895.1 Chloroflexota bacterium | reverse complement strand
CCGTGGCGATGGAATCCGCCAGCCGCGTGCTCACCCGTCGCGCCCTGGACATGATGAAGTCCATCGCGATAGGCGACTACAAACCCTTCGAGCTTCCCGCCGAAAGCGCCGAGCCGACCCTCGAAGCGGAAGCAACTCCCGAGGTGGAGACACCCGCAACGGAAGCCGCTCCCGAAGCCGAGACGCCCGCAGCCGTCGAGGCCGACGAGGCCAAAGCGTCCGAGTAATCCCATTCCATAGGGGCGACGCAATCCGTCGCCCCTATAAATTTTGTTCGGAAAATTAACGTAATTCCAACAGACTGCGGTTATGATGGTCGAAATTTGGAGGCACACATGATCCCTGATTTTAAGAATGTCATCCCCATGGTGATCGAATCGTCGGGCCGCGGTGAACGCGCCTACGACATCTATTCCCTGCTGCTCAAGGAACGCATCATCTTCCTCGGCACCCCCATCGACGACCAGGTGGCCAACCTGATCGTGGCGCAGTTGCTCTTCCTGAATCACGAGGACCCCGACCGCGAAATCCAGATGTACATCAACTCGCCCGGCGGCGTGATCTATGCCGGCCTGGCCATCTACGACACGATGCAGATGATCTCGAACCCGATCAGCACCGTGGCCGTCGGCGTGACCGCGTCCTTCGGGACCGTGCTGCTGACCGCGGGCACGAAGGGCCGCCGCTTCGCCCTGCCGAATGCGACCATCCACATGCACCAGCCGCTGGGCGGCGCGCAGGGCCAGGCCACCGATATCGAGATCCAGGCCAAGCAGATTCTGCGCCTGAAGGCCCTGCTGAACGGCGTCATGGCCAAGCACACCGGCCAGCCGCTCGAAGTCATCGAACGCGACCTGGACCGCGATTACTACCTGGACGCCAAACAGGCCGTGGAATACGGTCTGGTCGACCAGGTGCTCGAAATGCCTGAGAAAGTCAAATAGACGATAGTCGGATAGTCGGATCGTCAAGCCCGTCGATTGCTCGGCGGGCTTTTTGATTGCAGGCGGTATAATTTACACGGAGTCCGCAAGTTCTACTTGCGGACGTACGTCAACCCTGGAGATCTTATGACCTTTTCCATCGTAGCATGTGACTTGAAAGAACAAGCCTGGGGCGTGGCTGTGGCGTCGAAATTTCCCGCAGTGGGCGCGGTGGTTCCGTGGGCGCAGGCCCAGGTCGGCGCTGTGGCGACCCAATCCTTTGCCAACACATCCTTCGGCCCGCGCGGACTGGAGTGGATGGGGTCGGGCCTGCCTGCCGACGAGGTGCTGATGCGCCTGCTCGATAACGACCCCGAACGCGAGCTGCGCCAGGTCGGGCTGGTGGATGCCAAAGGCAAGGCGGTCAGTTTCACAGGCGCGGGCTGTTTCGATTGGGCGGGCGGCGTGACGGGCAAAGGCTACGCCATTCAGGGCAACATCCTGAAGAGCGCCAAAGTCGTGCCCGCCATCGAGAAGAAATTCCTGGGCACCAAAGGCAACCTGGCATTCCGCCTCCACGCCGCGCTGCTGGCGGGCGACCGCGCAGGCGGCGACCGCCGCGGGCGCCAATCCGCGGCGATTTACGTGGTCAAGCCGCAGGGTGGATACGGCGGCTACACCGACCGCTGGATCGATTATCGTGTGGACGATCATCCCGACCCCGTGGCGCGTCTGGGCGAATTGCTGGAGATGCACGATTTATATTTTGGCAAGAGTCCCGAGAGCGAACGAGTGACTCTCAAAGGGAAGAACTTGCAGCGAATGCAGGCCATCCTGCGCGATCTGGGATACCTAAAGTCCGCGTCTTCGGGCCAGTTCGACGCATCCACCCAAAAGGCCTTCACGGCTTTCATCGGCAACGAAAACTTCGAGGAACGCGCCGACCCGTCCGCTGGCTGGGTCGACCGTCCCGTGTTGAAATATATCTTCAAGAAATTCGAGAAATAGAATCATGCAACTCACCCACATCAAGGCCCTGATCCTCGACATGGACGGCGTTCTCTGGAAGGCAGATGCGCCCATCGGCGACCTGGCCGAAATCTTTGCCCGCGTCCGCGCGCAGGGCCTGAAATTCGTCTTCGCCACCAATAACGGCACCCGCACCGTTGACCAGTACGTGCAGCGCATGAAAGGCTTCGGCGTGGAGGTCGAGCCGTGGCAGGTGGTCACCTCGGCGCAGGGTGTGGCGCATCTTGTTGCGCAGAACTTCCCCAGCGGGAGCAAGCTCTTCGTCGTCGGCGAGGACGGCGTTCGCCAATCGCTGGAGGAAAAGGGCTTCGAGATCCTGCCCGTCGAGCAAGCGCCCGAGGCGCAGGCCCTGGTGATGGGCATCGAGCGCAGCATCACCTTCCAAAAGGTGGTCGAGGCCACCCTGCTGGTGCAGAACGGCGTTCCGTTTTACGCCACCAATCCGGACAAGACCTTCCCCACCCCGCGCGGGGAAATCCCTGGCGCAGGCGCCTGGCTGTCGGTCATCATCACCGCCACGAACGTCGAGCCGATCATCGCGGGCAAGCCGTCGCCGCACCTGATGGAGATCGCGCTCGAACGCCTCGGCACGACCAAAGCCGAAACGCTGGTCGTGGGCGACCGCCTCGAAACCGACATCGCCGCGGGCCAGGCCGTGGGCTGTCCCACCGCGCTGGTATTGAGCGGCGTCAGCAGCCGCGGGGAAGCCGAAGCCTGGACGCCTGCGATGGATGTCATTGCGGACGATCTATCTTCCCTGGTAAAACAACTCACTGGATATAATACCCACGGGTGAAAATTGCACGTTCCACCCTCTAAAAAAGCGCAATTTTCACGCGAGTGCGGTATAAAACCCGAAAACGCCTTATTTGATGTAAAATGAAGCAGAGGCAACCATGAACACATTTAACCGTGTCACTTTTGATTCAAACTTCATGGGTGGGCGCGCCTGCATCCGCGGGATGAGGATCACTGTTTCGCTCGTGCTCAACCTCATTTCGAACGGCATGTCCACTGCGCAAATCATCGAAGACTATCCGTATCTGGAAGAAGAGGATATTCGCCAATGCCTTCAATATGCGGCCTGGCTGGCTAATGAATCCATCCTGGCATTGGAGTTCTCTCCTGCATGAAATTTCTGGCAGACATGGGCATTTCCCCCAAAGTGGCGCTCGAGTTGCGTCAGAAAGGCCATGACGCAATTCACTTGAGCGATGAAGGACTTTTCCTGCTGCCCGATGCCCAGGTTCTGGAAAAAGCACGCCAGGAAAATCGTATCCTGTTGACCAACGATTTGGATTTCGGAGAACTGCTGGCCGCCAGTGGCGGGATACTGCCAAGCGTAATCGTCTTTCGTCTTAAGGATATGCGCGCCCAGAACGTAAGCCGACACTTGTTCAGTATCATTCAGCGGCAGGGCGCTGCACTCGACCATGGCGCGATATGCAGTGTAACCGAAAACAAAGTGCGCATCCGCAGCCTGCCGTTATAGATGTTTCAAAGTTGGGGCAAAACGTATAAAGTCTCACATCCCTTCTTCATTAGGTTTCCTGTACATGCTTATCTACGACCTCGATCTCCCCTACCTGACCGCCCAACTCAAGATGTGGGGCGAACCAGCCTATCGCGCCAAACAAATCTGGCAGGGCTTGTATCAACACCTCTACGCCTCGCCCGAGCAGTTCACCAGCCTGCCCAAGTCCCTGCGTGAGCAGATGGCGAAATACCTCACCTTCAGCCCCTTCGAGGTCATGACCTATCTCGATTCATCGGATGGCTCCACGCGCAAGACTCTCTTCGAATTACCCGACGGCAACCTGATCGAAGCCGTGCTGATGCGTTACGGCGACCCGGCGGACAATCCGCAGATCACAGCCTCCGCCGCGAACAGCATCGGACGCGGCGCGAAGAACCGCCGCACGCTGTGCATCTCCACCCAGGCGGGCTGCGCCATGGGCTGCGTCTTCTGCGCCACGGGCCAGATGGGCTTTCAGCGCAACCTGACCAGCGGCGAGATCGTCGCGCAGGTGATGTATTATGCGCAGATGCTCAAGGAGAAGGATGAGGTCGTGACCAACGTGGTCTTCATGGGCATGGGCGAACCCTTCCACAATTACGAAAACACGCTGGCCGCCATCGACCAGCTCAACGACGCCGACGGCTACAACTTCGGCGCGCGGCGCTTCACCATCTCGACCGTCGGCCTGGCGCCGCAGATTCGGCGCTTCGCCGACGAGCAGCGACAGGTCAACCTGGCCATCTCGCTGCACGCCGCGGACGACAAGGAACGCCTGGCCATCATGCCGGTCAACAAACGCTACAAGATCGATGAGGTGATCGAAGCCTGCAAATATTACGTGGAGAAGACCCACCGCCGCGTGACCTTCGAGTGGGCGCTGATCCACGGCGTCAACGACACACCCGAAGTGGCGCGCAGTCTGGCCGCCAGGCTCAGGGGACTGCTGTGCCACGTGAACGCGATTCCGCTCAACCCGACGGCCGGCTACGCAGGCCAGGCCACCGACCGCGGACGCGCCGAACTGTTCAAGCAGACTTTGGAGGGCGCGGGCATCCCCTGCACCATCCGTATGCGGCGCGGCATCGATATTCAGGCCGGCTGCGGCCAGTTGGCGGGTTCGGTGAATCAAGCCAGTCGGGACTGATCCCGAGCGGGGCCTCCCAACTCACTTCATAGCCTCCACAGCCTCTTTGGCGACCACATCGGCGTTCTCGCCGTTCAGGATGCGGCCCAGGGTTTCCTGGAAGATTGGCCCGACGGTCAGGATCAGGTCATTGGTGGGCAGGATTTGGGCGGCCTCGGAGATGGAGTTGAGCCTGCCGCTCGGGTCGGTCGCGCTCATGGCGATGGGACGCGGGGGCAGGGTGCCCATGGACTGGTTCCATTCCGCCAGGAACTCGTCATCCACCAGCCACTCGGCCAGTTCGAGGGTCAGTGCATCGGTGCGAGGGTCCGAGCCTGCCAGCGCCCAGACCCAGCCCGTGGCCAGGGTTAACGGGGTCCCGTCCAGGCCGGGCAGGGGCATCAAGGCGGAATCAGGCGGAGGGTCCAGGAGGAAACGCGAGGCCCAGGTCAGGGTCAGGCTGGCGCGGCCATCCACAAAGGCGTTCCAGGCGGCGTCCTCCGATCCCACCGCTACCAGGCTGCCCGCATCCAATTCACGCAGGACGCGCGCAAGCGCCTCCTCTTCCAGCATGGGGTGATTGGCTTCGTCGAGCAGGGCGCTGCCCGTGGAAAGATACAGGCTCAGTTGTAAATAACTGTCCGGGTTGCCGCTGGAGACGGCCAGCGTGCGGCGGGCGTCGAACAAATCCTGCCAGGCGGCGGGAGATTGCTCGAATTCTTCGGGGCGGCAGGCCAGGGCCAGCACATCGCCCGAAAAGGGCAGGCCGTAGGGGGTGTTTTGAACCTGCCCCAACTGGCGGGCGTAGGGATACCAATCGGGGCCGGATTGCAGGTCGGTCAGCCCGCTGAGCGGATGCACCAGGCCCTTGAAGGCGGCGGCTTCCAGGTCGGCGCGCGAGAAGGCCACCAGGTCGGGCAGCACGTCGGGCGCAGCGGAGCGGGTGAGTAAAAGCGTTTCGAGCAGGCTGGGATCGTCCTGTGAACCTTTGATGCGGATTTCCAGTGTCAGGCCCGGGTGCGCCTCGACAAAAGCATCCAGCCGCGCCTTGAGGATGGACGCGGCGGGAGTATCGGCGCTGGGGGCAAATTGCGGAGGCAGCCAGATGCGCAGTTTGTCGACCGACGAGGGCGTGGCCGTTGGCGCGGCGGGGGCGGCCGTCGCAGTGGCAGGGGCGGACGCGGGGGTGGAGGTGGGCGGGGTCAGCGTTCCGCAGGCGCTCAGCAGGGCGAGCAGGACGAATCCCAAGAGGCGGCGCATCAATCCAGCTTGACGGGCGCTTTGAGCAGGAGACCCAGCAGGTCGATGGTGCGCTGCACGTCGCCCATGTCAATCATCTCGGAGGGCGAATGGACGTAGCGCACGGGGACAGAGAGCGCGCCCGCCGGCGCGCCGGCGCGGGAGACTTGCATGGTGCGCGCGTCGGTGGAGCCGATGGTGAGCACCTCGCGCTGATAGGGAATGCGCGCCTTATCGGCCGCGCGGGTCATCCAGCGCACCACAGCCGGGTCGGCCAACATGCCCAGGTCGCGGATCTTGACGGCGGGGCCTTTGCCGAGGGCAACTTCCAGTTTGGTGGCGTCGGGCGTGTCGCCCGTGGGGGTGACGTCGACGGCAATGACGATCTCGGGTTCGAGGCCAAAGGCGGCCGCGGCGGCGCCGATGGTGCCGACCTCCTCCTGCACGGTGAAGACGAAGTACACCTCGTTGGGCGTGGATGAGAGCGCGCGTAACGTTTCAATGGCGACCAGCACGCCCGTGCGGTTGTCGAGCGACTTGGCGATCACGCGGGAACCCAAATCCTGGAAGGAGCGGTCGAAGGCGGCCACGTCGCCGACCTGGACGGGACAGTCCTTGCGGCTTGTGGCGCCCACGTCGAGGAACATCTTATCGGCGGACGGGATCTCAGTGACCTTCTCCAAACGGTCATAACCAATCAGGCCCTGTGTGCCGTTCAAAAAGCGCACGCGGCCGCTGAGCAGGTAGCGCCCAAAGACGCCGCCGATGGACGCGAAGCGCACAAAGCCGCGCTCGTCCACGTGGCTGGCGATCAGGCCGATCTCGTCCATGTGCGCGGCCACCAGAATGCGTTTGCCGCCCTTGCCGAGCGTCCCTTTGCGGACGATGAGATTACCCAGCGCATCCACGCGGATTTCGTCGGCCAGCGGTTCGACCTCGGCACGGATCACGGCGCGGATGGCGTCTTCGTAGCCGGAGGGGCTGAAGGTTTCGGTCAGTTTTTGGAGGAGTTGTTTCATGATGTCTCGCCTTCGAGAAAAGATTTAACCACAGAGCACACAGTTTTTTCTGGGAATTACAACGGAACCTGCTCGCCCGAACGATAGCTTTTTTCGGCGCTGCGGGTCAGAACGTGAACCTGGCCTTGTCCCAGGGCCTGCCATTCCCCGCCCAGCCTGCCGACCAGGGCGGTGTTCTCGTCGATGCCGAGGGCGTACCCGCCGCTTTTCAAGGTCTTGCGCAGGGCGGCCAGCATCGGTTTGAATACGACGGGCATGGCGTCGAAGTGCGGAAAGACATACGCCGCGGGCAGGACGCCAAAGCCCGAGGGCGTCCCGTTTCCAAACATGCGGAAGTTGGGCAGCTTCCGCCCGAGAATCATGGCGCCCGCCGAACAACCCGCGTAGATGGCGCCGCGCGCCCAGGCCTTTTGCGCGGCATTCCAGGCGCGGCTGCCGTTCAAGGTTTGGAACAGGTAGGTTGGGTCGCCGCCCGAGAAGTAGACCAGGTCGGCGGCCTCCAGCGCGGACTCGAACTGCGGGTCCTCCGCTGAAGCGCGGTCGATGATGCGCAGGGCCGAAACCTCGGCGCCGAGCTTTTGGAAATGTGCCAGGCCCATGTTCGACCAGCGTTCGATGCTGGCGTCGCCTTCCTTGCCTGCGGCAGTCGGCAGGCAGACCACGCGCGGCTTGCGGCCGTCCAGGCGCAGGCTGTCGAGCAGAAAGCGGTCGATGGGTTCGACCACGGGCAGGTATTCACCCGCGCCATACAGGGCGATCAATCCGTTCATGGGATACCTCTAAAGAAAAGCGGCAAAAACCGTTTTCAATTCTTCCAGATCGGTCAAATGCTTTTGCAGCACGTTGTACACGATCTTGCGGTCGACATCGAGGTAATCATGCACCAGGATGTTGCGGAAACCGACCATGCGAATCCACTTCTCGCGCAGGTCATCCGTGATGTATTTCTTTTCGGCCAGCACAGCCGCGATATCACTGTACCAGTTGACCTCGCCCAGACCCAGGTCGGCGATGATGTGGCTGCCAATGTCGGTGGTAGTCTCGATGGCCAGTTGCAAAAAACGTTCCGCGCTGCCATAGTGTTCAGGATTCGCCAAAAAATCATCCAACGTGTATTTTTGCAAGCCTCGCAGAATCACAAGGTATTCGTCGAGTTTTTGCAGGCGTTTACGGATAACTTCGACTCTGACCATCATGCAGCACTCTCTGCTTGTACGCTTCGCGTTGGATCTTCAAGTAGGGAAGGAAATCGAAATATTGGCGCAGGACGAGGGAATAGAACGCGCTGGCATCGAAGCCATCGGCGCAATAGAGCAGATGATTTTTCCGCACGCTTTCGAATTTGACCACCGCATCCTGTGTATCGAGAAAGACCAGGTCAACGTTGCAGAAGCCGTGTCGGGCCAGGTCCGCCAGAATGTCCAGTTTTTGGGCGCGCAGACTTGCATCACGTGGACAAATTGCCAGGTCAAGGTCGCTTTCGGCGTGAACGCGTCCGCCCGCCGCCGAGCCAAACAGGTATACAGCCTGGATGCCAGGATATTTCCTGAAAACATCAGGCAGCAGACTCAGATCGGGAAAAACAGGCGCGGACGGTTCCATGATTATCTGGATCGTATCAATGCAGGCGTCACCCGTCCCAGCGCGGCGTGGATCAGGTTGAGCGTGTTCTTCCAATCCTCCACGCGCGAGATGCTGATGGGTGAATGGGTGTAACGGTGCGGCACCGAAACCGAGACCGTGGGGACGCCCGCGCGCGCGCCCTGGATGGAGCCTGCATTCGTCCCGCCGCCGCCCGGCTGGCGGAATTGGTAGGGGATGCCCTCGGCTTCGGCGGTCCCGGCCAGGAAGCGGATCAGGCGCGGGTCGTGGATGGTATGTCCGTCCACGGTGTAGATGGCGGGACCCTGTCCCAATTTGGTGTTGTAGCTCACGCTTTCCGCGCCGTCGTGCATGGGCAGGTCATGGGCGGGCGTCGAGTCGATGACGAAGGCCAGGTCGGGGTCGAAATAATGGGAGGCCACCTTCGCGCCGAACAGGCCGATCTCCTCCTGCACCGAAAAGGCCAGGCACAGGTCGACGTGAGCGGGGGCGTGCTTGAGCAATTCGATCAGGATGGACACGCCGATGCGGTTGTCGATGGACTTCGCGAAGATCGACGCTCCCACGCGGCGAAACTTCGTGGCAAAGGTGGCGCGGTCGCCGACTTTGGCCTTGCCGCCCGGCCCCAGGTCGATGCGCAGGGCATTCAGGTCGACCTTGCGGGTGCGCGCGTCTGCGCCCAGCAGGTGAATGGGCGCCGCGCCGATCACGCCGGGCGTGTGGTCTTTGCCGACGATGACCTGCTTGCCCAACAGGTGACGGTTGTCGATGCCGCCGACGTGTTCGAAACCATACAGGCCGTCGCCTTCGTCAGATACGATCATGAAGCCGATCTCGTCCATGTGGGCGTCCAACATCACGCGCAGGCGGTCGCGGCCCGTGCCGCGCTTGGTGACCAGCACGCTGCCAAGCGCGTCCACCTTGACTTCGTCGGCGTGGGGCTTGACCTCGTCCAGCACGATCTTGCGCACCTCGCCCTCGTCGCCGGAGACGGCGGAGGCGTTGCAGAGTTTTTCGAGCAGTTTGAATTGGGCGGAACCAATCGTCAGCATGGTTATTCCCACACGATACTTTCGATGAAGTCGGCCTCGAGCGCGCCGATGAATTCGGCCAGCAGGCGGCCGGCGCGCTGGATGTCCTTGAGCGCGACCACCTCCACGGGCGTGTGCATGTAACGCAGCGGAATGCCCAGCACCATATTGGGAATGCCCTCCGCGGTCATTTGCAGGGTCATGCCATCCGTGCCCGAGGAGCGCGGCATGGGTTCGATGGCGTTGGGAATTTCCAACCTGTCGGCCAGTTCCTTGAAGCGGGTATGCAGGAACGGGTGGATGTTCGGGCCGAGGCCGAGGGTGATGCCCTTGCCGAGCGGGAAGCTCTCCCAGCCGTTCGCCCCCGGGCCCTTGGCAAAGGTCACATCCACGGCGATGGCCAGGTTGGGGCGCAATTGGAAGGCCGAGGTGGCTGCCCCCTTCGCGCCGACTTCCTCCTGTACGGAGGCCACCGCCCATACATCCCAGGTGTGGGACTTGGACTGGAGTTCGCGCAGGGCAACGGTCAGGGCGGCCACCGAGGCGCGGTTATCCAGCGAGTGGCCGCTCAGGGTTTCGCCCGCCATTTCGACCGGCGGCGTATCGAACGAGACCAGGTCGCCCACCCGCACACGGCGCTTGACGTCGGAAGGAGTCAGGCCCGTATCGACCACCAAATGCTCCAGCGTGAGAAAGCCGTCGTTCGCGCCGGCGGGCAGCAATTTGCCCATCGGCATGGCCGCCACGGCGGGCAGGTCGCCGCCTTCGGTGTGGACAAGCATGGGCGTGCCAGGCAGGATGCGCACATCCACGCCGCCGACCGAGGCCGTGTACAGGAAGCCGTCCACCACCTTTTTGACGATCAGGCCGATGGCATCCATGTGCGCGGCCACCAGCAGCGAGGGACGCGGCCCGGGGCCGTTCCCCTTTTTGAGGGCGTGCAGGGAACCGATGCGGCTGAAGTGGATCTCGTCCACCAGGGGACGCCACTCCGCCTCGATCAGGCGGGCAGCGGGGGCTTCATGGCCGGAGAGGCCCGAAACCGAAAGCAGGGATTTCAGGAAAGGCAATAGTTCTGTCATGGGTTATTGGAAGGCCGTCGGAGTCTCGGTGGGGGTTTGGATGGGGGTTTCGGTGGAAGTGGGCGTCTCGGTGGCCGTGGGCGGCTCCGTCAGCGAGGGCGTGAAGGTGGGCGACGGAACCAGCGAAGCGGTCCAGGTCGGCGAAGGCAGGGGCGTATCGGTCGAAGTCGGGATGGAGGTGTTGCTCGGCGTGACCGTCGAAGGCTGGAAAAAAGTCGGCGAGGGGCTGGGGGTCGGCGTCGAAGTTGGGGTTTCGGTGGGGGTAATTGAGGCGGTGCCCGTCACGATCAACGGGGTGCCGCTCACGGTCGGGGGAATCGGTGTGGCGGTCGGCGCGGTGGGGGTAACGGTAAACAGGGCGCTGATCGTCGCGGTCGGGGTGGCGCTCCGGTCAGGGGCCACCATCAAGGCCAGGCCTCCCACACAATAGCAGACCAATGAAATCCCAATTACAGAGACCAGGAACAGGCGCAGACGGGCGCGGGCTTCGGCGGTTTCGCGCATAACGCTTCGATTATAATCCATCCACCATGATTCCCCTCAAACTGCGCATCGCTGGCTTCCTTTCCTATCGCGACCCCGTCGAACTGGATTTCACGGGCTTCGACCTGGCCTGCATCTCGGGCCAAAACGGCGCGGGAAAATCGTCGCTGCTGGACGCCATCACCTGGGCGCTCTTCGGGCAGGCGCGCAAACGCGACGACTCGCTGGTCAACCTGCAATCGAAGGCCGCCGAAGTGACGCTGACGTTCAGCTACGAAAACAACATCTACCGCATCCAGCGCGCGCTGCCGCGGGGCAAGACCACGATCCTGGAGTTTCAAGTTTTAGAGAAAGAACAGAGAGTAGAGAGCAGAGAGCAGAAAGCGGAGAGTGGAACCTGGCGGGCGCTGACCGAAAAGACGCGCAGCGAGACCGAAGCGCGCATCCGCCAGACCCTGCGGCTCGATTACGACACCTTCGTCAACGCCTCCTTCTTTTTGCAGGGCAAGGCCGACGAGTTCACCCAGAAAAAAGCCAGCGAACGCAAGGCCGTGCTCGGCTCCATCCTCGGCCTGGAAATGTGGGAGACCTACCGCGAGCGGGCCGCCGAACGCCGCAAGACCATCGAGCGCGAAGTCAGCGGGATCGAAGGCCGCATGGCCGAGATCGACGCCGAACTGGCCGAAGAGGAACCGCGCAAGGCGCGCCTGGCCGAACTCGACGCACAGTTGAAAAGCCTGACCTCCATTCGGGCGACCCAGGAAGCCGCGCTGGAAAACATCAAGCGGATGTCCGCTTCGCTGGCTGACCAGCGCCGACTGGCGGAGTCCCTTTCGACGGCCCTGGCGCGCTCCCAAAACAGCCTGTCTGGACTTCAGGCCCGTCTCGCCGCCAAAACAGCGGATGCCGCCGCCTTTGCCGATCTCGTTAACCACGCCGACCAGGTCGAGTCCGCGTATCAGGCCTGGCAGGCAGCCCGCGCCGAGGTCGCCCGCCTGGACGGCATCGCCGCCCAATTCCGCGAGCACGATGACCAGCGCCAGCCCCTGCTGCGCGCGATCGAAGCGGAGAAGGCCAGGCTGGAGCAGGAGTTGGCGGGCTTGAGTGAACAGTCTTCTGTCATCAGCGACCAGTCCGCTGGGATCGGTGAGTTGCAGGGCAAGATCGAAGCGGCGCAGGCTTTCCTTGAAGAAGTTACCTCTAAATTGGCTACGCGCAAGACAATCGAGGCGCAACTCCAGGCGGGGCGCGAGCGGCAGGCGGAACTCAGGGCGGAAAACGAGGCGCTCAAAGCCCAGATGGATGAGATGAAGGCGCGCATCGACCGCCTGGAAGAGACCGACGGCGCCGATTGTCCGCTGTGCGGCCAGCCGCTAACTCCCGACCACCGCCTGCAAACCATCGAGCAGTTGAAACAGGACGGCAAGGGTTCGGGCGACCGTTACCGCGCCAACCTGGCCGAGATCAAGTCGCTGAACGAGAGCCTCGCGGACTACACGTCACAGATGGCGGCGCTCTCCTCCGCCGAGCGCGAACAACTGGCGGCATCCAACACCGTCTCCCAATTGATGGAACGACTGGAGACGCTGGAACGTCAACACAAGGAATGGGCCAGGACGGGCGCGAAACGCTTGAAGGAAGTGACGAAGATTCTGGAAAGCGGCAAGTATGCCGTCGACGCGCACAAGGCGCTCAAGCAGCTCGACAAGGAACTGGCGCGGCTGGGCTACGACCCGACCGCGCACGAGGCGGCCCGTTTGGCGGAGTCCGCCCAACGCGAGGCGGAGAGTCAACTCCTGCGCCTGGAAAAAGCCAAGTCCGCGCTGCAACCCATCGAAGACGAGATCGCCAACCTGCAATCGGAAATTGTCAATCGACAATCCGAAATCGCCTTGCAGCAGACCGACTACGAACACGCCGCATCCGCCCTGACCGCCGCCGAAGCCCAATCCCCCAGCCTGGACGTAGCCGAGCGCGAATACTTCCGCCTGCGCGAACAGGAGAACCAGGCCCGCGACGAGATGGTGGCCGCCCGCCAAAAAGTGGACGTGCTCACCTCCCAGCGCGCGCGCAAAGCCGACCTGGCCGCACAGCGCGAGGAACTCCAACTGAACATCGTCCGCCACAAAACGCTCGAACGCGCCTTCGGCAAGGATGGCGTTCCCGCCCTGCTGATCGAGCAGGCCCTGCCGCAGATCGAGGAGCGCGCCAACGACCTGCTCGACCGCCTGAGCGACGGGCAGATGAGCATCCGCTTCGTGACACAGGCCGAATACAAGGACAAGAAACGCGACGACCTGAAGGAGACGCTCGACATTCAGATCAGCGATGGCGCGGGCCTGCGCGATTATGAGATGTACTCGGGCGGCGAGGCCTTCCGCGTCAACTTTGCCATCCGCCTGGCCCTATCCGAGGTGCTGGCCCAGCGCAAGGGCGCGCGCCTGCAAACCCTAGTCATCGACGAAGGCTTCGGCTCGCAGGACGCCCAGGGCCGTCAGCGCCTGATCGAGGCCATCAACACGGTCAGGCCCGATTTCGCCAAGATTCTGGTCATCACACATTTGGATGAGTTGAAGGACGCCTTCCCGACGAGGATCGAAGTTGAGAAGACGGATGGGGGGAGCCAGGTGTACGTGAGATAGGAAAGTAATTGGTAATTGGTGATGCGCAAAGCCCTGCGAAGGTTTGGAATGGGACAGGCTTTGGGTTCCATTCGGCATCCGTTCCCTGAAATGTAGCACTGCGCCGACAGCAGCCTTCACAAGGGTGAATCCATTAAACCATTTTCATTTGCAAGGAGGAATTCCATGTCCGTCAAAAACAAAGTCACATTGCTTCTGGTCATTGCCCTGCTGCTGGTGGGATGCGCCCCAACGCCGCAAAAGGA
>JBMOMS010000118.1:0-14012 GCA_049324895.1 Chloroflexota bacterium | reverse complement strand
CGTGGGGCGGATTGGCAATCCGCCTACCATATCTGGTGATCGCAGCAAGTTTCTGGCTATATCTGGCATTGCGGGATGCCATCCCGCACCACAATTTGTAACTTTTTCAAAATTGGCGAAGGTATTGGTAGAGAAGTAAATTATTCAGAAGGTCTGTCCAAAAAAAGGCCCGCCGGCCTTCGAGCCGGGGGGCCGTTCCATACCGAAATGTCATTTCATATCCCCCAGGCAGGCTAACCGCTATCCCCGCCGCTGCCCCTTCAACGCCGTCACCTCTTCCGCGGTCAGGTGACGCCATTGGCGCGGCTTGAGGTTGCCCAAACGCAGGGTGCCGATGCGCACGCGCAGGATGCGCACCACGGGCAGGCCCAGCAACATGCCGGTCTCGCGAATCTGGCGCTTGCGGCCCTCGCCCATCGTCACGCGGATCCAGGCGCCCTTGCCCGAGGTCGACTCGAACCAGACGTTGACCGGCTGGGTCTTGTACCCGTCCTCCAGGATCACGCCCCGCCGCCAGGTGTTGAGCTGGTCTTCATCGGGGCGGCGCGCCAGCAGCACACGGTATTCCTTCTCGTGCCCATAGCGCGGATGCGTCAGCCTGTTGGTCAACTCGCCGTCATTGGTCATCAGCACCAGGCCCTCGCTGTCAAAATCGAGCCGCCCCACCGGGTACAGGCGCTCCTCCAACGCGACCAGGTCGCGCACGGTCTGGCGGCTGTCGCCGGCCTCGGCCTCCACAGCCGAAAGCACGTTGCGCGGCTTGTACAACGCCACGTAGGTTAGCTGCTCGGCAGCCGGGACCGGCTTGCCGTCCACCGCGATCTTGTCTTTTTGCGGGTCAGCCTTCTGGCCCAGGACCGCGATGTAGCCATTGACGCGCACGCGGCCCGCTTCGATGATCTGTTCGCAGGCGCGGCGCGAGCCAAAGCCTGCCTGTGCAAGGATTTTCTGTAATCGTTCTTCCATAGGTTTCCATTATAATGGAGAAAGACCGGCCAGTCCCCGCGGACTTCAGCCGGACGGACATCGACATCGACGCCTTGCGCATCGTGTCAGGGCGCGCGCCAAGTGATATTCATCACTGTTTTTTTACGCCGCTTGTCTGTACACTCATGAAATCAATTCACCAGCCTCTGGAGGGTAGCATGCCAGGAAAATCCCGTTCGTCGATCCGCCCGCGTTTGTTTTCCCTATGGATGATCGTGACCCTGCTGATCCAGGCCGGCCTGCCTGTGACCGTCCAGGCGCTGCCCCTGGCCGCCCCCGAGCCGGCGGGACAGGCCCGTCCCCACAACGGCATATTCACCGACTGCGCATCCGTGACAGGCATCAGCGAGGCGGAATGCAATGCGCTGGTCGACCTGTACACCCAGAACGACGGCCCAAACTGGAACAACCAGGCCGGCTGGCTCACCACAGACACGCCCTGTGAGTGGTTCGGCGTGGCCTGCAGCGGCGGCTTCATCACCATGATCTCGCTGGCTTCCAACAACCTGAGCGGCAGCCTGCCTAACAGCCTGTGGACCCTGACGCACCTGGAAACGCTCAACCTTTCGGAAAACCTGTTGAGCGGCGACCTCCCAGCCGAATTGGGGCAATTGACCGCCCTGCAATACCTGCATTTGAACAACAACGGATTCACCGGCCCCATCCCGGGGGAGATCGGCAGCCTGGACAGCCTGCGGACGCTGGAATTGCAGGTCAACAACCTGTCGGGCAACCTGCCCGGCGGCATCGGCGGCCTGACCAGCCTGCAATTGTTCTACGTGAACACCAACGATATCGAGGGCGAATTTCCCGCCTCCATCGTCAACCTGACCCAGTTGACCGACTTTACCTTCGACTGTGTGTTGACCTCCTCGGACCCGGCCGTGATCGCCTTCATCGACAATATCGTGCCCGACTGGCAGAACGAAATCTGCCTCCCGCCCGGTTCGGTGGTCAGCATCTCGGGCAATGCCGGCGCGGCGGGCGTCGTGCTGGCCTACTTCGATGATGGCAGCCTGCACACCTTCACCGCCGACGGGGAAGGGGATTACTCCTTCGAAGTCACCTATGGCTGGGATGGCACCGTCACCCCAGCGCTGAACGGATTCTACTTCACCCCCGGCTGCCGCGATTATGAACAGACCCCGGTCACCGGCAATCGCATCCAGCAAAATTACACCGCCGCGCCCAACCCGCCCGGTGCCGACACGGCAGGCAACACCTCCCGCGCCTCCCTGGATGGCAGCGAAATCCAGGGCAATTGCACCTCCTCCTGGAGTTCCATCTCGTCGGATGGACGCTACGTTGCCTTCGCCTCGGACGCCAGCAACCTGGTGGCCGGGGACACGAACGGCCTGCCGGATGTCTTCGTGCGCGATACGCAAAACGGCGTAACCGTGCGCGCCTCGGTCGCCACGGACGGCTCGCAGGGCAACGGCATCTCCGGCTCCTCCGCAGATGAGGGCAACAGCAGCGGCCCCTCCATCTCGGGCGACGGGCGCTACGTAGCCTTCAACTCGACGGCCAGCAACCTGGTGGACGGGGACACGAACAGCGACGCCGACATCTTCGTGCGCGACCTGCTAAACGGCGAGACCACCCGCGTCTCGGTCGACTCGAACGGGGCGCAGGGCAACGGAGACAGCTTCCAGCCGGCCATCTCCGCCGACGGACGCTACGTGGCCTTCAATTCCAGGGCCGCGAACCTGGTGCCGGGCGATACCAACGATGCGCTGGACGTCTTTGTGCATGACCGGCAAAGCGGAACCACCACGCGCGTCTCGGTCGCCACAGACGGTTCGCAGGGCAACAACTCCACCGAAAGCTGGGCGCCCTCCATCTCGGGCGACGGGCGGCTGACGGCCTTTGCCTCCGAAGCCAGCAACCTGGTGGACAACGACACGAACAACAACCGCGACATCTTCGTCCACGACCTGGTGAGCGGCGCCACCACCCTGGTTTCCAGGAGCAGCGCCGGGACGGCGGCCAACGGCTTCAGCTACCGCCCGGTCATCTCCATGAATGGGACGCACGTGGCCTTTGCCTCGCTCGCCAATAACCTGGTCAGCCTGCCCGTCAACAACGTCAACACCTACGTCCACAACCTGGCGACCGCGGAAACCGAGCTGGTCTCCGCCGATTCCAACGGGGACGTGGGCGTCGGCCCCAGCGTGCCCTTCTCCATCTCCGCCGACGGGCGCTACGTGGCCTTCGATTCCTTTGCAACCAATCTTGTGGCGGCAGACAACAACGGGCACCAGGACGCCTTCGTGCGCGACATGCAGACCGGCCGCACCCTGCGCGTCTCGGTCGATTCGAATGAGGGCGAGGCCCTCGGCGAAAGTTTCTGGGCGGCCCTGTCTGCCAATGCGCGCTACGTGAGCTTCACCTCCCTGGCCGCCGACCTCGTCGACAATGACATCAACGGGGTCAGCGACATCTTCGTCGTCAACCACGCCGCGCTCTCGGACCCGCCGGCCGCCTTCAGCAAGACCAGCCCGCCCAACCCGTCCAACGACCAGAGCACCTCGCCGACCCTGGAATGGGAAGCCAGCCTGGGCGCGGCCAACTACGAGTATTGCTACGACACCTCCGACGACAGCGACTGCGCCGTCTGGATCGACAACCTGGCTGCGACCAGCGTCACCCTGAGCGGCCTGACGCCCGGGCACACCTACTACTGGCAGGTGCGCGCCAACAGCATCGGCGGCACCAGCTACGCCAACGGCTCCGAAACCAATTTCTGGTCCTTTACGATCCCCTGTTACGACCTGCAATTGAACGCCGTGCCGCCCTGGGGCGGAACGGTCGAAGCGGACCCCATGCCCAATTGCAACGGGACTCAATACAGCCACGGCACGCTCGTCACCGTGACCGCCGTCCCCAGCACGGGCTATGGCTTCTCCGCCTGGAGCGGGGACGTCAGCAGCACCGAAAATCCCCTGCAGGTCAGCATCACGGCCCCCACCACGCTGAATGCCCAATTCACGCAAACCTGTTTTGCGCTGTTCGTTGCCATCGACCCCGAGACCGGCGGCACGGTGCAGGCCAGCCCCGAACCCAATTGTCCGGGCGATCCCACCCTGTATTCGACCGGCACCACGGTCACGCTGACCGCAACCGCCGCCACCGGCTTCGCCTTCCTGTCCTGGAGCGGCGACGCCAGCGGAACGGATAACCCCATCGACATCGTGATGACGAACAACCAGTTCATCACCGCAAGTTTCGCCGAGAGCTGTTACACGCTCACCACCAGCGCGAACCCGCTGGCGGGCGGGAGCGTCTCTGCCAACCCCCAACCGAACTGCGCCAGCGACCCGCTGAAGTATCACGCGGGCACCGTGGTCACGCTCACCGCCAACGCCAACAACGGCTACGCCTTCACCTCCTGGAGCGGCGACGCCAGCGGGAGCGTCAGCCCGGTCGATGTCACCCTGGATGCGGATAAATCCGTGACCGCCAATTTTGCCAGCGCCTGCTTCGGCCTGACGACCGCCTCCAGCCCCCTGGCGGGCGGAACGGTGGGAGCCAGCCCCGCGCCGAATTGCCCCGGCGACCCAACCCGCTACGCGGCCGGGACCACCGTCACGCTGACGGCGACACCCGCCACGGGCTACCTCTTCACCTCCTGGGGCGGGGACGCGTCCGGCACAGATAACCCAACCACGGTCATCCTGTCGGCGGACCGCTCCGTCACCGCCAATTTCGAGGTGGCCTGCCACACCCTCACGACCAGCGCCGTCCCCACCGTGGGCGGGAGCGTGAACGCCAGCCCCGCGCCGAACTGCAACAATGGGACGCAATATTCGTACGGCACCGTCGTGACCCTGACCGCCGTCCCCAACACAAACTACCTGTTCACGTCCTGGAGCGGCAGCGCCAGCGGCGCGACCAACCCCACCACCGTCACCATGACGGCCGACCGTTCCGTCACCGCCAATTTCAGCCAGGCCTGCCACACCCTCACCACCAGCGCCAACCCGTCTGCGGGCGGGAGCGTGAGCGCCAACCCCGCGCCGAACTGTAACAACGGGACGCAATATTCGTACGGCACCGTCGTCACCCTGACGGCCAATCCCAGCACGGGCTATGTCTTCAGCTCCTGGAGCGGCAGCGCGACCGGCACGACCAACCCGACCACCGTGACCATGACGGCCACCCGCGTGGTCACCGCCGACTTCACCCCCATGTGTTACAGCCTGACGAAGACCTCCAACCCCGCCGCGGGCGGGTCGATCGGCGCCAGCCCCGCGCCGAACTGCAATGGCGGAACCCAATATTCCGCGGGCACGGTCGTCACCCTGACGGCGGTGTCCAACAGCGGCTACAGCTTCACCTCCTGGAGCGGCAGCGCAACCGGCACAGCCAACCCGACCACCGTGACCATGAGCGCCAACCGCTCGGTCACGGCCAATTTCGGGGCCGCCTGCTACACCCTGACGGTCACGCCCAACCCGGCCGCGGGCGGAACGGTCGGCGCCAGCCCCGCGCCGAACTGCAACGGCGGAACCCAATATTCCGCGGGCACGGTCGTCACGCTCACGGCTGCGGCCAAAGCGGGCTACAAGTTTGCCTCCTGGAGCGGAAGCATCAGCGGCTTGACCAACCCAACCACCGTGACCATGAGCGCCAACCGCGCCGTCACGGCCAACTTCACCCAACTCGGGGCGGTCGCGGTGGCCAGCATCACCCGCATCGACCCCGACCCCACCTCCAAGACGCGCATCAAATATGCCGTCACGTTCACCGAGCACGTCAAAGGCGTGGACGTGGATGACTTCGAGCTGACCATCAACGGCCTGACGCGCACCAACATCATCAGCGTCTACGTTTCCGACGAGGTCTACACGGTCACGGTCGCCACGGGCGAGGGCAACGGCGCCCTGCGCCTGGACCTGGTGGACAATGACACCATCCTCGACAGCAACGACAAGCCCCTGGGCGGCGTGGGAGTGGGCAACGGGGATTATCGCAGCGGCGAAATCTACTACGTTCACAAGGGCGCCAGGTTCGTGGACGTGCCCACCGACCACTGGGCCTGGGCCTACGTGGAAAGCCTGTACAACGCGGGCGTCACCAGCGGCTGCTGGAGCGAACCGCTCTACTACTGTCCGGACATGAACGTCACGCGCGCGCAGATGGCGGTCTTCCTGCTGCGGGCCAAATACGGCCCGACCTACGTCCCGCCGGCCGCCAGCGGAACCTCCTACCTGGACGTGCCCAAAACCTATTGGGCCGCCGCCTGGATCGAGCAATTGGGCCGCGAGGGCGTGACCGGCGGCTGCGGCGGCGGGAACTTCTGCCCCGACACCATCGTGACCCGCGAACAGATGGCCGTCTTCCTGCTGAGGGCCAAATACGGGCCGAGCTACACCCCGCCCGCGGCGACCGGCATGTTCAAAGACGTGCCCAAGACCCATTGGGCCGCGCCCTGGATCGAGGAACTGGCCCGCGAAGGAATCACCGGCGGCTGCGGCGGCGAGAATTTCTGCCCCACTGGAAACATCACCCGCGCGCAGATGTCCGTCTTCATCATGAAGACCTTCGAACTGCCCATGCTATGGGAACTGCCTGAAGAGTAGCCGCGACGACGGCGAAACCCAGCCGCCTTTCGACCCCGCAAGCTGTCCCTCACAGGAGGGACAGCTTTTTTGCAAGGGATGACAGATGCCTGCAAAAAACGTGACAGGTTTACTGACGGCGCATCGCCCCGAAAAATGGTTAGGTGATAAAATTCACAATGAGACCATATCAATTGTCCCACCCGTCAACGGTGGGAGCACTTCAAGGAGATTTACATGGAAACACTGATTCCCCCTGGCATCGACCCCGCTCATGATGTTCTCAACTACGGACGCCAGGCGCTCGACTCCATTTTCGCGCCGAAAAGCGTGGCGGTGGTTGGCGCCACCGAAACACAAGGCAGCGTTGGCCGCACCATCCTGTGGAACCTGCTCAGCAGCACCTTCGGCGGCACCATCTACCCCATCAACCCCAAGCGCCCGAGCGTGCTGGGCATCAAAGCCTACGCCTCGCTGAAAGACCTGCCCGAGGTGGTCGACCTGATCGTGGTCGTGACCCCCTCCCCGAGCGTGCCGGCCATCATCGAGGAAGCCGTCGACCTGGGCATCCAGAGCGCCATCATCATCTCGGCCGGCTTCAAGGAAACAGGCCCCGATGGCGTCGAACTCGAACGCCAGATCCTCGAACATGCCCGCCGCGGCGGGATGCGCATCATCGGCCCGAACTGCCTGGGCGTGATGAACCCCATGAGCGGCCTGAACGCCACCTTCGCCACCACCATCGCCCAGCGCGGCAGCGTGGGCTTCATCAGCCAGTCGGGCGCGCTCTGCACCGCCATCCTCGACTGGAGCCTGCGCGAAAACGTCGGCTTCAGCTCCTTCGTCTCCATCGGCTCGATGCTCGACGTGGACTGGTCCGACCTGATCTATTACCTGGGCGACGACCCGCACACCAAGAGCATCGTCATCTACATGGAAACCATCGGCAACGCGCGCGCCTTCCTGTCTGCCGCCCGCGAAGTGGCCATGACCAAACCGATCATCGTCATCAAGCCGGGCCGCACCGAGGGCGCCGCCAAGGCCGCCGCCTCGCACACCGGTTCCCTGACCGGCAGCGACGAGGTGCTCGAAGTGGCCTTCCGCCGCAGCGGCGTGCTGCGCGTCAACAGCATCGCCGAACTGTTCTACATGGCCGAGGTGCTCGGCAAACAGCCGCGCCCGCAAGGCCCGCGCCTGACCATCCTGACCAACGCCGGCGGCCCCGGCGTGCTGGCCACCGACGCGTTGATCACCAACGGCGGGGAACTGGCAAAAATCTCCCCGGAGGCGATGGAAGCCTACAACCAACTGCTGCCCGCCGCCTGGAGCCACAACAACCCGGTCGACATCCTGGGCGACGCCAGCCCCGAACGCTATGCCAGGGCGCTCGAAATCGCCGCCAACGACGAGAACAGCGACGGCATCCTGGTCATCCTCACCCCGCAGGCCATGACCGACCCCACCAAGACCGCCGAGGAACTGGCGCCGTATGCCAACAAACTCGGCAAGCCCGTGCTCGCCACCTGGATGGGCGGCAACGACGTCGGCCCGGGCGAACTGCTGCTCAACAAGGCC
This sequence comes from Chloroflexota bacterium, assembly GCA_049324895.1. Classification (GTDB taxonomy): domain Bacteria; phylum Chloroflexota; class Anaerolineae; order Anaerolineales; family Villigracilaceae; genus JACPVF01. Next base: position 5,889 of record JBMOMS010000118.1, on the reverse strand, counting down.
AACATCCCCACCTTCCCCTATCCCGACACCGCGGCGCGCGTCTTCGACTACATGGCGCATTACGCCGACAACCTGCGCAGCCTGTACGAAACCCCCGTGCCCGCCAGCGAAAGCGACGATGAGCCGGTCGACCGCAAGCGCGCCGAGGAGATCATCCAGGCCGTGCGCGCCTCGGGCCGCACCATCCTGACGGAATACGAGTCGAAGCAACTGCTGGCCTGCTACGGCATCCCGACCGTGGAGACGCGCATTGCCAGGAGCAAGGAAGAAGCCGCCCAGGCCGCCGATGCCATCGGCTACCCCGTGGTGCTCAAGATCCACTCGGAAACCATCACCCACAAGACCGACGTGGGCGGCGTGCTTCTGAACCTGGCCGACGCGCAGGCCGTTCGGGCTGGCTACACCAGCATCGAGAAATCCGTCACAGAGAAGGTCGGGGCGGAACACTTCCTGGGCGTCACCGTCCAGCCCATGGCCAAACTGGAAGGCTACGAGCTGATCCTGGGCAGCAGCATCGACCCGCAGTTCGGTCCCGTGCTGCTCTTCGGCCTGGGCGGACAGCTGGTGGAGGTCTTCAAGGACCGCGCCCTGGGCATCCCGCCGCTGACCACCACCCTGGCGCGCCGCATGATGGAACAGACCCGCATCTACACCGCCCTCAAGGGCGTGCGCGGACGCGACCCGATCGACCTGCCCGCGCTCGAACGCCTGCTGGTGCGCTTCTCGCAATTGATCACCGAACAGCGCTGGATCAAGGAACTGGACATCAACCCGCTGATGGCCTCGCCCGAAAAACTGCTGGCCCTGGATGCGCGCGTGCTGGTCTACGACCGGGATACCACCGAGGACCGCCTGCCCAAGCTGGCCATCCGCGCCTACCCGATCCAATACGCCGGCAAGTGGACCGCCCGCGACAACACCGAGGTCATCATCCGCCCGATCCTGCCCGAGGACGAGGAACTGCTGGCCGACTTCCACAAGACGCTCTCCGACCGCACCGTCTTCATGCGCTACCTGCAGCCGATGATGCTCCAGCAGCGCGTGATGCACGAGCGCCTGTCCCGCATCTGCCACTGCGACTATGCCCGCGAGATCGCCCTGGTGGTGGAAGGCAACAACCAGGAAGGCGAACGCAGCATCCTGGGGGTGGGCCGCATGAAGAAGCTCCACGGGACCGACGAAGGCCGTTTCAGCGCGCTGATCAGCGACGCCTACCAGGGCATCGGCATCGGCGGCGAACTGCTGCGCCGCGCCATCGAAGTCGCCCGCGGGGAAGGCCTGCAGGCGGTCACCGCCACGCTGACGGCGGACAACCAGTCCATGCGCAAACTCTTCGAGAAGCAGGGTTTCCAGATTGAGCCGCTTGCCAACAGCAACCTGCTCCTGGCCCGCCTCGAACTGTAATTCTCCCTGAACGCAAACCTGCCCCGAAACACTCGGGGCAGGTTTTTGATTCGACCAGGGCGGGGGCCTCAGGCCGTTTCGGCGGGCGGAGCCTCCAGCGTGGTCAGGCCGCGCATCTCGGGGAAGACGCCCGCCACCGCCAGCACCACCAGGATCGTCCCGAGGCCTCCCAGCACCACCGAGGGAGTCGTGCCGATCAGGGCCGCCACCGCGCCCGACTCGAATCCGCCCATCTCGTTCGAGGTGCTGATGAAAATGGAGTTGACCGCCGAGGCGCGCCCGCGCATTTCGTCGGGGACGCGTGTCAGCATCAGGGTGTGGCGGATGACCACGCTGATGTTGTCGAGCGCGCCCAACAGTCCCAGCATGAGCATGGACAGCCAGAACGAACGCGAGACGCCGAAGACGATGGTCGCGATCCCAAAGCCCGCCACGGCCCACAGCAGGGTGCGGCCGGCCCGCTTCATCGGCGGCAGGTGCGCCAGCGCGAAGGCCATCAGGATCGCGCCAATGGACGGGGCCGCGCGCATCAGGCCCAGCCCGGTCGGGCCGACCTGGAGAATGTCGGTGGCGTACACGGGCAGCAGGGTGACGGCCCCGCCGAACAGCACGGCGAACATGTCCAGGGTGATGGCGGCCAGCAGCACGCGCGTGTTCTTGATGAAGTTCCAGCCCTCGACCAGGGAATCGAGCGTGGCAGATTTGCGCGCCAGCGCCAGATCCCGCCCGCGGATGAGCGATAACAGCAGAATGAAGACCAGCGCGGCCAGCGCGTCGAAGATGTAGATGACGGTCACGCGTCCCAGGAGCGCCACGACCACCCCGCCGATCATGGGGCCGAAGATGGCGGCGAACTGCCAGGCGCTGCTGCTCCAGGTGGCGGCGCTGGTGAACAGGCTGGGCGGCACGGTTTGCGGCAGCAGGGTGGCGGCGGCGGGGTCGTAGAAGGCGCGCGCGATGCCGATGCCCAGGAGGCAGGCGTAGATCCACAGCAGCGGCCCTTCGATGTAGGACAGGTAGGCCAGGCCCAGCGACAGGAACACCAGGAGCGCCTGCATAACGATGACGATGCGCTTGCGGTTGTTCTGGTCGGCGATGTGCCCGCCCGGCAGGGACAACAAAATGATCGGCACCACCTGCACCAGCCCCACCAGGCCAAGCGCGAAGGTGCTGTGCGTGCGCAGCCAGATCTCCCACATGACGGCAAAGGTCAACAATTGCCCCGCAAAGGTGGTGATGAAGCGCCCCGCAAACAGCAGACGGAAGTCGCGGTGCCGAAACGCGGCATACGGGTCGCGGGGAGTGGGTGAATTGGACATGAAACCTCTTTCGACGGCGCGGAATGAACTTGGCTGGAAGTCTACCACCCTTTTCCGCGGCTCCCCACGGGCGCCATTCCAGAAAACCTTTCGGATCCTGCCATGACGGTTTATTTTTTTGCTGATAAAATCAAGCCATGCGAACTCACTTTGTCGAACGAAAAGGCAAACTCAAAGACCTCGACAGGTCATTCGACCTGGAATTTTGGCAGTCCCAGCCGCCCGCGGCGCGCTTTAACGCAGCGTGGGAATTGATCGTGCATGCGATGAAAGTCAAAGGTCAGGATGTTCGTAAACTCCGACTTCAGCGATCTGTTACGAATTTTCAACGCCAACAACGTTAAGTATTTGGTGATCGGGGGCTATGCCGTCGTTCAATATGCCGAGCCGCGCTACACCAAAGACCTCGACGTTTGGATCAGCGTGGACGCGGAAAATGCCGTCGCGGTGTATCAATCCCTCCGTGAATTCGGCGCCCCGCTCTCAGGCTTGACGCCGAAGGATTTTTCAGAGGAAGGCTATTTTTTTCAAATGGGCGTTCCGCCCGTGCGCGTGGACGTGCTCATGGGGATTCCCGGCGTGGACTTCAAGAAATGCTGGAAAAAACGCGTCGAAGTGGATTTCGACGGCCTCAAAGTGAATTTCATTTCCAAAGCCGATTTGATTCTCGCCAAACAGGCTTCGGGGCGTCCGCAGGACTTGATAGACGCCGAGCTGCTTTTGCAAACGACCCCCAAAAAGAAAAAATAATTCTGGCAAAGATACCAGCGGAAATGATTTCGGCTGGAAGTCCACCACCCTTTTCCGCGGCTCCCCACGGGCGGAGAAGGCGATTCGCGTGCAAGGGTAGCCAAATCCTCCCTGCTCATCTATAATCAAGGCAGAAGCCCCGCAGGCAGGTCCCCGAGGCTTGAAAATGGCGGGGACGGATGGAGAATATCTTGCCGCCTGCGCAATGAATTTGTGTGGGCGGCTTTTGACTGCATCTTGGATCGACAGGGTATTCATGGCAAACGGAACATTCACGGACAAGGCAAATTTCATCTGGACGGTCGCGGATCTGATTCGCGATGACTTCAAGCGCGGCAAGTATCAGGATGTCATCCTGCCGCTGACCGTTTTGCGGCGCATTGACTGCGTGCTGGAACCGACCAAAGAGAAGGTGTTGAGCGCACACGCCAAATACAAGGATCAACTCAAAGACCTCGATCCCGTTCTGCGCAAGACTTCTGGATTCGCCTTTTACAATACGTCGAAATACAACTTCGAGCGCCTGCTCGATGACCCGAATAACATTGCCAGGAACCTGAACGCCTATATCAATGGCTTTTCGGAGAATATGCGCGAGGTGATCGAGAAGTTCGATTTCCGCAATACGATCTCGAAACTCAGCGAAGCCAACCTGCTGTACCTGGTCATTCAGCGCTTTACCGAAATCGACCTGCATCCTGATCAGGTGGACAACCACGGAATGGGGACGATCTTCGAGGAACTCATCCGCCGCTTCAACGAAGCCCTGGACGAAAACCCCGGCGAACACTTCACGCCCCGCGAGGTGGTCAACTTGATGGTGAAGCTGCTGCTTGCCGTCGAGAATGAGGCGTTGAAGATTCCAGAGAAGGTCATCAAGGTGGCGGATCCCGCCTGCGGGACGGGCGGCATGTTGACCATCGCCAAAGAGGAAATGCTGGCGCTCAACCCCAAGTTGAATATCTACCTGTACGGGCAGGAAGTAAATCCCGAAACGTTTGCAGTCTGCAAATCGGACTTGTATATGAAGAGCGCGGACGGGCGCGACGCGGAGAATATTGCCTTTGGCAGCACGCTTTCGCATGACGCCCACGCGGATGAACGCTTTGACTACCAGCTTGCGAACCCGCCCTATGGCAAGGAGTGGAAGAAGGATCAGGCGGCGGTGGAAGCCGAAGCCGAAAAGCCGAATGGGCGTTTTTCAGCAGGCACGCCACGAATCAGCGATGGGCAATTGCTCTTCCTCCAGCACATGCTCAGCCACATGAGCGAGAACAGCGGACGGGTCGCCATCGTCATGAATGGCTCTCCGCTCTTTACGGGGGACGCAGGTTCGGGTGAGTCGGAGATTCGCCGCTGGATTTTGGAAAACGACTGGCTGGAAGCCATCGTTGCGCTGCCAGAGCAGTTATTCTACAACACGGGCATTGCGACTTATATTTGGATTTTGAGCAATCACAAGACAGAGGAACGCAAAGGCAGGGCGCAGTTGATTAACGCCACTTCGTTCTGGAAGCCAATGCGCAAGAGCCTGGGCGATAAACGCCGCGAGATGACCGCCGAAGATTTGAGCCAGATTGCGATTCTGTATCAGGATTTCAAGGAAGGCGAATTCTCGAAGATTTTTGCCAATACCGATTTCGGCTATCGCAAGATTACGGTGGAACGCCCGCTGCGTTTGAACTTCCAAGCCAGCGCGGAGCGGATTGCCCGCTTGAAAGACCAGACCGCCTTTGCAAACCTGGCAATCTCGAAGAAGAAGGACAAGAAGGAAAGAGAGAAAGAGGAAAGAGAAGGAAAGAAGGCACAGGCAGAAATTTTGGACGCACTTGGAACGCTACCAAAGACTTTGTTCCAAGACCGCGCTTTGTTCGAGGCGCAGTTGGATAAACTCACTGTATCGTTTTCCGCGCCCGTGAGAAAAGCCATCCTTGCGGCGCTCTCCAAACGGGATGAGACCGCCGAGATTTGCCGTGATAAACACGGCGACCCCGAACCTGACCCAGACCTGCGCGACACGGAGAATGTGCCGTTGAATTATGAAGCAGGGGCAGGTCTGGCGGCGCAGTTGGGGGCGGTTGCTGACGGCAAAGACCTGCCCGTACAAACATTCTTCGAACGCGAAGTGAGACCACACGTTCCAGACGCGTGGATCAACCTCAACGCGCGCGATGACAAGGACGGCGATGTGGGCAAGGTGGGCTACGAGATCAACTTCAACCGCTATTTCTACGAGTATCAGCCGCCACGTGCCTTGGAAGTCATCGAGGCGGAGATCAAAACCCTGGAAAAAGAAATTATGGAAATGTTGAAGGAAGTGACGGAATAAATTTCAGGTAGAATCAAATTGGAGGTATCTTATGCAAAGCCTGACTTTACGCACATATTGGCAAAGTATGAATCACGAAGCTGGTTC
>JBMOMS010000117.1:5708-14075 GCA_049324895.1 Chloroflexota bacterium | reverse complement strand
CGCGCGCAAATGGCTGTTTTCATCGGGCGTGGTATACATGGTCCGACCTTTACCCCGTCGCCTGCCTCAGGGACAGCCTTTGGCGACATCCCATCCGATCATTGGGCCGCAGCCTGGATCGAGCAACTGGCGGAGGATGGGGTTACAGGCGGATGCGGTGATAACAACTATTGCCCCGACATGGTGGTCACACGCGCCCAAATGGCGGTCTTTTTGCTGCGCGCCATGCACGGCACTGACTACATACCGCCCGCCCCCACAGGCATATTCACGGATGTGCCAACCGATTATTGGGCCGCCGCCTGGATCGAGCAACTGGCCGCCGAAGGCATCACAAGCGGTTGCGGCGATGGAAAATATTGTCCCTATACGCCCGTCAATCGTTCGCAAATGGCGGTCTTTTTGGTGAGGGCGTTTAATCTCCCGTAACACAGGCCTCTCAAACAACAAAACGTCCAGCACAAAGCTGGACGTTTTGTTATCGCTCGAAGCGAGCGCCTGTGACCTGTCCCTACCTCGCCAGCACCCTTGCCATGCGATAGAAATCCTCGTTGGCCTGCTGCTTGTTGGTGATGACCTCCGCCAGCGGAACCAGTTCGATGCCGCGGCCTTGCAGTCCGGTCATCACGTCCGCCTGGCCTTCGAGCAGGGACTCGACCGCCTTCACACCCATGCGCGCCGCCAGCAGGCGGTCGAACGCGGTGGGAGACCCGCCGCGCTGAATGTGCCCCAGGATGGTCACGCGCGTCTTGAAGCCGATGTCCATCTCGTCGATGGCCTTGGCCAGTTCGGTGGTGCGGAAGTTGGCGCCCTCGGCGATGATGAGGATGGCATGGGTCTTGCCGCGGCGGTAGGCGTCCTCGATGGTGTCGGCCACATCCTGCAAGGTGACGGTTACTTCTGGAACCAGCACCATTTCCGCGCCGCACACGATGCCCGCCATCACGGCCAGGTAGCCCGACCCGCGGCCCATCGTCTCGACCAGGAAGGCGCGCCCGTGCGAGGAGGCCGTATCGCGCAGTTTGTCCACCGCTTCCATGATGGTGTTCATGGCGGTATCCACGCCGATGGCCATGTTGCTGCCCCACACGTCGTTGTCGATGCTGGCGGGAATGCCCGCCACCTGGATGCCCTGTTTGGCCAGGGCGTGCGCGCCATTCATCGAGCCTTCACCGCCGATCACCACCAGGCCATCCATGCCGACCTCGTTGATGTGGCGGATGGCTTCGCGTTGTCCGCGCGGGTCCTTGAAGCGCTCGCTGCGGCGGGTTTGCAGGATGGTGCCGCCGCGCTGCAAGATCCCGCCCACGTCGCGCGGGCCCAGCACGCGGAACTCGCCGTTGATCAGGCCTTCATATCCGTTATTGATCCCGATCACGCGCACGTTATGGGTGCTGGCCGTGCGCACCACCGCGCGGATGCAGGAATTCATGCCGGGGGCATCTCCCCCGGAGGTCAACACTCCCAGGGTGTACTGTCGCATTGCGTCCATGAAGAAACTATCCTTCTCGTTTGATTTGGAACGAATCGAAATCCCGCGCCACCACCGCGCCGGGGAAGACAGACTGGGCTTCGGCCAGCACGTCCTTTTCCCGATAACGGCGTGAGATGTGTGTCAGAATCAATTTCTTAACCCCCGCTTTGACCGCCAGTTCCGCCGCCTGGCGCGCGGTCAGGTGGGCAAACTGCGCCGCCATGTCGGCCTCAGCGTCCAGGTAGGTGGATTCGATCACCAGCCCGTCGGCATCGCGCGCCGCTTCGAGCAGGTTTTCGGTGCGGCCTGTGTCGCCCACCATCACGAAGCGGGTTCCGCGCTGCAGCGAACCAAGCACATCCTCCGGGCCGATGATCCGCCCGTCGGGCAGGGTCACGCTGCGGCCCTCGACCAGGTCGCGCCGTTCGGGGCCGAAGGGCACACCCAGCGCGTCTGCCTTGTCGGCCAGGAAGGGGCGGCGGGACTTTTCCTCGAACAGGTAGCCCAGACAGTCCGGGCCGCGATGCGTCACGGGAAAGGCCGTCACGCTGAAATCCTCGGTCTCGAAAAAGGTGCCCGACTTGATCTCGTGCAGGGTCAGCGGCATGGGCGGCTGGTTGCCGCGCAGCACCACCCCGTACAGCAGGTCGTGTACGCGGTCGAGGGTCGAGCGCCCGCCGTAGATCTCCAGCTCGTCGATGGCCTCCCAACGCAGGAAGGTGGACATCAGCCCGCCCAGCCCCAGGATGTGGTCCAGGTGCCCGTGCGTGAGCAGGATGCGCGTCAGACGCTTGAAGCCGATGCCCGATTGCAGGATCTGCCGCTGGGTGCCTTCGCCGCAATCCACCAAAAAGCGAAATTCATTATGGGAAATGATCTGGCTCGAAAGTCCACGTTTGGCCGAGGGGGCCGAAGCGGATGTGCCTAGAAAAAGAATCTCAAACAACGCTGTCTTCCTTCCAAAGTGTCACGCAATTGTACCTCAAAGACAAACAGACCATTTGTGCTATAATGATTCTCGCTACGCCCTACTCTCTTTACTCTCCCCCCTCCCATGCCCATCAGCAAACCTGCCGCGCCCCCCAAAAAATCGAGCAAGCCGCAAGGCAAGGTGGTGACGCCCAAAAGCGGCGCGCAGCCCAAATCGGGCGGACGCCGCGCAGAACCGCCTCCCCCTCCGCCTGCCATCGGCTTGTGGGATCGTCTCTCGCCCGAACGCCGCCTGGACGTGATTGGCATCATCCTGGCCGCGCTGGGCGCGTTGATCCTGCTGGGCCTGGTCTCGGCCAAACGCAGCATCCTGATCGGCGGGGCGATCCTGTTCCTGGCGCAGGTCTTTGGCTGGGGTGTGTACATCCTGCCCTTTGGCCTGCTGGTCTTTGGCCTGTGGCTGGTCTTTCGCAAGATCGAGCGCATCCCGCCGCTCTCCCTGGAGCGGTCGGTCGGCAGCGTCATCCTCTACCTGGCGGCGCTGACCCTGCTTCATACCTTCGTGGCCGATGCGCAGACCGCCGAGGCGGCCGGAATCAAAGGCATCGGCGGCGGCGCCCTCGGCGGCCTCTTCCAGCGCATCCTGTGGGGCGGGTTGGGCGCGGCGGGAGGATGGGTGGCCCTGCTGGCCTGGTTCATCCTCGGCATCTCGATGACGCTCGACCGGCCCGTGCAGGATTTGTTCCGCTGGATGGGACCGCCCCTGGCCCGCGCCTGGGGCCTGCTTCGCCAGCGGATCGGACGCCCCGTTTCCCCGCCGCCCGCGCCTGGTTCCGTGACCGAAAACGGATACACCCCCCTGGCCCTTTCCACCCAGCCGCCCGCCGTCGAGACGCCTGCCGCAGTGGCGCCCACCGTGACCACCACGGTCGGGCAGCCCATTCAGTGGGTCCTGCCCAAATCGCAGGACATTCTGGACGCCGGCAACGCCCCCGCCATCAACGAGGATTTCATCCAGCAGCGCGCGCGCCTGATCGAATCCACGCTGGCCTCCTTTGGCGCGCCGGCCCAGGTGGTGGAAATCAGCCGCGGGCCGACCATCACCCAGTTCGGCGTGGAGCCGCTCTTCGTCGAGAGCCGCGGCGGGACGCGCACACGCGTGCGCGTCAGCAAGATCGCCTCCCTGTCCGACGACCTGGCGCTGGCCCTGGCCGCGCCGCGCATCCGCATCCAGGCGCCCGTGCCCGGTCACAGCTACGTGGGCATCGAGGTGCCCAACGACGAGATGGCGCTGGTCTCCCTGCGCGATGTGTTCGAGAGCGAGTCCTTCCAGCGCAACCGCAAGGCGCTCGGTTTTGCCCTCGGCCAGGATGTGGCCGGACATCCCATCTCGGGCAACCTGGAAAACATGCCGCACCTGCTCATTGCCGGCACGACCGGCTCGGGCAAGTCGGTGTGCGTCAACGCCATCATCACCTGCTTCCTGCTCAACAACACCCCCGACGACCTGCGCCTGGTGCTGGTCGACCCCAAGCGCGTGGAGTTGACCGGGTACAACGGCATCCCGCACCTGCTCGGCCCCGTGGTCGTCGAAATGGACCGCGTGATCGGCGCGCTGCAATGGATGACGCGCGAAATGGACAAGCGCTATCACGAGTTTGCCAAGGCCGGCGCCCGCAACATCGCCGATTACAACGCGCGCATGAAATTGCAAAACGCCAAGAAACTGCCCAACCTGGTCATCATCATCGACGAACTGGCTGACCTGATGATGATCGCCCCGGACGAGACCGAGAAGACCATCACGCGCCTGGCCCAACTGGCGCGCGCCACCGGCATCCACATGATCCTGGCCACCCAGCGTCCCTCCGTGGACGTGGTGACCGGCCTGATCAAGGCCAACTTCCCCGCGCGCATCGCCTTCGCCGTGGCCTCCAACACCGACAGCCGCGTCATCCTCGACCAGCCCGGCGCGGAACGATTGCTGGGCCGCGGCGATATGCTCTACCAGGCCCCCGACGCCCCCTCGGCGGTGCGCTTGCAGGGCGTGTTCGTTTCGGATCACGAGATCCAGAAACTGGTCTCCTTCTGGCACGACCAGGCGGCGGGCGCCAGCTCGTACGCGGTGGCCGGCGGCCTGCCTGCCGATTCAGTCCCGACCGGCGTGCCGCTCAAGCAGCAGCCGATGTGGGACGACATGGAGAAATCGGACGATGACCCGCTGCTCGACGAGGCCATCGAGATCGTGCGCCGCGAAGGCCGCGCCTCGGTATCCATGCTGCAAAGGCGGCTGCGCATCGGCTACACCCGCTCGGCCCGCCTGGTGGACAAGATGGAGGACAAGGGCATCGTCGGCCCGCCCGAAGGCGCCACCCAGGTGCGCCAGGTGCTCGATTACGGCCAGACTGCCCCGCCCAAAGACGACGGCGCCTGAGAATTTTTGATATAATCCGTCCTGCGCCCTGGTAGTTCAATGGACAGAACAAGGCACTCCTAAGGCTTAGATATAGGTTCGATTCCTATCCGGGGCACCACAATTTTTTAAGGTTTGACTTTCCTCAAAACCCTTGCCAGATCGGGCACGCCATAGTATTATTCTCATCGGCAAGCGCTAGGGTGCCCCCCTCACCCTGGCGCTTGCCATTTAAGTTGCCCGCATTGGTGGGACTTCCAGGCGGCCTTTTCGCAAAAACGATCAACCCATGAAACAGGATAATTTACCCGCATTTTACATGCCTGTCATAGCCGTATAACGGGGCCGTCCTACAATTGCATCGTAACCTGCAAAGGAGGCTTACGATGAAAACAAACTGGTTTAGAAAATCCATCCTGGTCGCGATGATCCTGGCATTGGTTGCCGCCGCGCTTCCCCTGGCGGGCGTGTTTGCCGCCCCATCCCAGGACACGACCAACCCGCCCGTGGAGGACGAGACCTCCGCGACGCGCATCGAGAGATTGTGGGCGCGCGAACAGCGCAGCGTCGAACGTCAGGGCAGGGTGCTCGAACGCTCGGCGACCATGATCGACAAGATCCAGGCCATGATCGACAAGGCCGAGGAGAACGGCAAGGACGTGGACGCCCTGCAAGCCGCGCTGGACGCCTACGAAGAGGCCGTGGATGAAGCCGGCCCAATGTACGAGGAGGCCCAGGCCATCGTGGAGGAACACGCCGGCTTCGACGCCAACGGCAAGGTCACAGACCGCGAGCAGGCCGTGCAGACGTTGAAGGATTTGGGCAAACAGCTCAAGGAACTGCGCCAGCAGATCGGCCAGCCCGGCAAGGCCCTGCGCGAAGCCATCAAAGCCTTCCGCGAAGCCAACCCGCCGGCCGACGGCGCGGGCGACGCGTAACCCCCTCTCCCAACCTCCCCTCATTTTCTGATGGAATTGGGGGGAGGTTGGCGCTTTCGGGTGTAGAATCGGCACAATGATTTGGGCGCGCCTCAACCGAAACCCAACGCCCAAGCATTTCATTCCTTGAGAGGTGTCTCATGTACACAACCGAAGGCAAGAAGATCATCTCCACCGATAAGGCCCCCAAGGCCATTGGCCCGTATTCGCAGGCCGTGCGCATCAATGACCTGGTCTACACCGCAGGCCAGATCGCGCTCGACCCCGCCCGCATGGAATTGGTCGAAGGCGATGTGGTTGCCCAGACCCGCCAGGTCTTTGCCAACCTCAAGGCCGTGCTCGAAGCGGCCGGCTCGGGCCTGAACTACGTCATCAAGACCACGGTCTTCCTCAAGGACATGGCCGATTTCGCCGCCATGAACGCGATCTATGCCGAATACTTCCCCGAGAATCCGCCCGCCCGCAGCACGGTGGCGGTGGCCGGCCTGCCCAAAGGCGGACTGGTGGAGATCGAAGTCGTGGCCCTGCTGGCTCCCGTGCGCGGCGACTGACCCATAACGGCCCAGCCCATGTCCAACGAACTGATCCTCCTGGTCGACGATGAACCCTCCATCCTCCAGCTCGCGCGCATGTACCTCGAACGCGAGGGCTTCCGCGTGCAGGAGGCCGTGGATGGGGAGGCGGCGCTGGAGGCGGTGGCGCGCCATCGTCCCGCGCTGACCGTGCTGGACGTGATGCTCCCCAAACTGGACGGATTCGAGGTTTGCCGGCGCCTGCGGGCCGGGAACAATCCCGTGGCCATCATCATGCTGACCGCCCGCGACGACGACATCGACAAGATCATCGGCCTGGAACTGGGCGCCGACGATTACCTGACCAAGCCGTTCAATCCGCGCGAACTGGTGGCGCGGGTCAAGGCCATCCTGCGCCGCAGTGAGGGCAAGCCCGCCGCGACAGGCAAGACCCTGCGCCTGGGCGACCTGACCATCGACCCCGCCAGCCGCGAAGTCCACGCCGCCGGGAAACTGCTCGACCTGCGCACCCAGGAATTCGACCTGCTGCTGGCCCTGGCCGAGCACCGCGGGCTGGTGCTCAGCCGCGAGCAATTGCTGCAACAAGCCTGGGGCTTCGACTTCTACGGCCAGACCCGCACCGTGGATGTACACATTGCGCACCTGCGCAGGAAAATGGAAGGCTCCACCACCCGCATCGAGACCGTCACGGGCGTGGGGTATAAGCTGGTGGTCGTTTGATGCAAACCTGGCGAAGGTTTCACATCTTCGCCGGGTGGTGATGCCCTATGTTCTCCTCCCTTCGCTCCCGTCTCTGGCTGAGTTACGTCGTGGTGATTGTGGCGGCGCTTTCTGCCGTGGCGCTCGTCCTGCTGTTCTATTTGATTCGCAACCCCGGCGTCTATCGCCAAACCCTGGAGCGGCTGCATTCCGCCGAGACCTTCATCCTGGCCCGCCCGGGTGAATTTTTCGACCTTAGAAATGTCACGGCTTTCGAACGGGCGGCAGAGAATTTCGACGTGCGCATCCTGGTGTTTGGGAAGAACAAGGCCGTGCGATACGATACGGCCCCCGCCGACGCCGTCCTGCCACTGCCGGAGAAACCCGCCCCGAATCGCAATGTCACCTCGCTGCGTGATGCCAACGGGAAATTCTGGCTGTACACGGTCAGTCCGCTGCCCAACGGGGACACGTTGATGGTGGCGGCTCCGCGTCCGCGCCTTTCGGCATTGAATATCTTTACCGATGAACTCCTGGTGCCCATCGTGGAGGGCGGCCTGATTGCGTTTCTGCTGGCGCTGGTGCTGGCCTTTCTCATCGCGCGCGGAGTGGCTGACCCGCTGCAGGAGGTGATCGTGGCGGCGCGGGATTTCCCATCGGCAGAGGCGCAGCCGGTCGACCCGCGCGGCCCGCAGGAGGTCCAGGAATTGACGCGCGCCTTCAATGCCATGATGGGGCGCGTGCAGGCCAGCCAGCGTTCCCAGCGCGAGTTCGTCGCCAACGTCTCGCACGAGTTGAAGACGCCGCTCACATCCATCCAGGGTTTTGCGCAGGCCATCCTCGACGGGACGGCGGACACGCCCGAGGCGCGCCAGCAGGCCGCCGAGGTCATCTATGCCGAGTCTGGGCGCATGCACCGCATGGTGCTGAACCTGCTCGACCTGGCGCGGCTGGAGGCGGGCACGGTCGTGATGCAGCGTTCGCCGCTGGACCTGCGCGCGCTGCTCGACCTGACCGTGGAGAAGTTCACCCCGCAGGCCAATCGCGCCGAAGTGAGCCTGCGCGCCGAGGCCCCGTCCGACCTGCCAACCCTGTTTGGCGATGGCGACCGCTTGGCGCAGGTGCTCACCAACCTGGTGGACAATGCGCTCAAGTTCACCCCGCCCGGCGGCCAGGTGATGTTGCGCGCGCAGCGCGTGGGCCACGAGATGCAAATCGAAGTGCAGGATAGCGGCCGCGGCATCCCGCCTGCGGCGCTGGAACGCATCTTCGACCGTTTTTACCAGGCCGACCCATCCCGACCGGGGGGCGAGAAACACGGCGCAGGCCTGGGACTTTCCATTGCAAGCGAGATCGTGCAGGCGCATGGTGGTAGAATTG
>JBMOMS010000117.1:0-5608 GCA_049324895.1 Chloroflexota bacterium | reverse complement strand
GGACGCGGCGACAATGTCGGCGGCGTGTGGGAGATTCGCCCCGGGGCCCCGACCTGGGCGGCGGAGTCCATCGCCGCGGCGGCAGCCCATCCGCTGGGCGTGGGCGACGCGATGTATCGCCTGGCTCCCTCGGCAGGCCCGGTGGACACGGTCCCGTTTGGCGCCTTCCGCCGCAGCCTGGTCGAACGGATCGGCAAATACGATGAGGCGCTGTTGAGCAACGAAGATTATGAGTTCAACGCGCGTGTGAGGCAATCGGGCGGGACGGTCTGGCTGGATCCCGCCATTCGTTCGGTGTATTTTTCGCGCTCCACCTTTGGGGCGCTGGCGCGCCAGTATTGGCGCTATGGGTTTTGGAAGCTGCGCATGTTGCGGCGTTATCCGTCCACCCTGCGCTGGCGCCAAGCCCTGCCGCCTGTCTTCGTGCTCAGCCTGGCTGGGCTGTTTCTTTTGGGCTTGTGGCTTTATCCGTTCCGGGGACTGCTGGGTCTCGAAATCCTGTTTTATCTGTCCGTGATGCTGCTGGCGGGACTCCGCGCGGCGCACATACGGCGCAAACCGTTGCTTGCGATTGGCCTGCCGTTGGCGATAGCCACGATGCACATCGCATGGGGCAGCGGATTTCTCTGGAGTTTGCTGACAAGTCTCGTCAGGAAAAATGGCTGATACCGTTCGTCCCACCATACGATTGCGACCACAGGAGCAGCGCGCCATCCTGTTGTTCGGTGATATTCTGGCATCCGTGGGGGCCATGTTTGGAGCCATTTACTTCTGGTATTTGTATTCCCTCAATCGCCTGATCGAAAGCGGAATTTCGCAGGCGCGCGCCGAGAAGCTGATTCAGATCGATGTGCCGTACTGGTTCTACCTGCTGCCGCTGGTCTGGCTGGTGTTGATGGTGGAGATGTACGACCCGCACAAGTCCGCCAGTTGGCGCAAGACCTGGCGCGGCGTAACCGTGGCTGCCTTCCTCGGCCTGCTGGGATATTCTCTGCTGTTCACCATCCGCCAGGACCCGAACTCGCTGCCGCGCATCGGTGTGGGCGCCTTCCTGCTGCTGGCCTGGCTGTTGACCCTGTTTTGGCGCGCGGTCTATATCCGCCTGTACACCGCCTCGGGATTGCAGCGCCGCGTGCTGGTGGTCGGAGCCGGCAAGGCGGGGCAGACCCTGGCCGAGGTGTATCGCACCCTCGCCCCGCCGCCGTTTCGGCTGGTCGGTTTCATCGACGATGACCCGAAGAAGGTGGGACGTTCGGTGATGGGCTTTCCCATCATCGCATCCAGCGAACAGATTTTGCAGGTCATCGAAGATTACAAGGTCTCGGATGTGGTGGTGGCCATCACGGGCGGGATGCGCGGCGCGACCTTCCAGATGGTATTGGATGCGCAGGAGCGCGGCGCGGAGGTGATGCGCATGCCCACGCTCTACGAAGAGATCTCGGGCCGCGTGCCGATCCACCACCTCGAATCGGATTGGATGCTGCGCTCGTTCATCGACCAGGCGCGGGTCAGTGGTTTTTATGAACTGGCCAAACGCGTGGTCGACATCCTCGGCGGGCTGGCGGGCTTGTTAATCCTGGCGGTTACGTTCCCGTTCACGGCGCTGGCCATTCTCATCGACAGCGGATTTCCAATATTCTATTCGCAGCCGCGCCTCGGCAAGGGCGGCGTGCCCTACGTGATCTACAAATACCGCTCGATGCGCACCGACGCCGAAGCGGATGGCAAGGCCAAGGTGGCGGCGGAGAATGATCCGCGCGTGACGCGTGTGGGCAATTTCCTGCGCCGCAGCCGCATCGATGAGCTGCCACAGTTCTGGAATGTGCTGCGCGGGGACATGAGTCTGGTGGGGCCGCGCGCCGAACGGGCCGAACTGGTCAACTCGTACCAGAAGCAAATTCCCTTCTACCGCGCGCGCCTGCTGGTCAAGCCGGGGCTGACGGGCTGGGCGCAGATCAATTACGGTTACGCGGCCACCGTTTACGATACGGTGGTCAAGATCGAATACGACCTGTACTACATCAAGCATCGTTCACTGGCGATGGACGTCAACATCATCCTGCGCACCATCGGCACCGTCATTCGGAGAACCGGGAGATAACGTGAATTATCTGGTCACTGGCGGCGCGGGCTTCATCGGTTCGCACCTTGCCCGCACCCTGCTCGAACAGGGAAATGAAGTCAAAATTCTGGATAACTTTTCGACAGGCAAGCGTGAGAACATCGCCGACCTCGAAAGCAAGATCGAACTGATCGAAGGCGATCTGCGTGACGCATCCAAAGTTACCGAAGCCGTGCGCGGCGTGGATGTCATCTTCCACGAGGCGGCCTTCGTTTCAGTGCCGCAGTCGATGGATGAGCCGCAGAACTGCTTCGACGTCAACGTGACGGGCACATCCCTGCTGTTCGATGCGGCCCGACGCGCGGGCGTCAAGCGCGCCGTCTTCGCCACCAGCGCCGCCGTCTACGGTGACTCGACCGAGATGCCGCTGACCGAGGAGACGCCGCTGCGTCCGCTTTCGCCCTACGCCGCCTCCAAGCGCGTGGATGAAATCTACGGCCAGCTCTACACGACCTCCTTCGGCCTGGACGTGGTGGCCCTGCGCTACTTCAACGTCTACGGCCCGCGCCAGCGCCCCGATTCGATGTACGCCGCCGCGGTGCCGATCTTCATCCGCCGCCTGCTGGACGGCCAGGGCGTGACCATCTACGGTGACGGCGGCCAGACCCGCGACCTGATCAACGTGCGCGACGTGGTGCGCGCCAACCTGGTCGCCGCCGAGCATCCGTCTGCGCCGGGGCAGATCTTCAACATCTGCACGGGCATCGAGACGCGCATCATCGACCTGATCGAAGTCTTGCAGGACTTGTTCCCCTCCGCGCCCGCCCCGACGTTTGCCCCCGCCCGCGCAGGCGACATCTACCGCTCCATCGGCTCCCCGCAAAAAGCCGCCGACCTGATGGGTTTCCGCGCCAAGGTCACGCTCGACCAGGGCCTCAAGGAAGCTGTGGAGTGGATGAAGAAAGAACAATAATTCGATGGTCGAGTAGGGCTGGGCGTTTTTGCCAGCCCGTACATTTGCGCCAGCACGCAGGTGCAGGTGTCGAGACCATCCAGTAAGTGAGAAGCTTTTGTAACTGGTGGTCTCGATACGTTCCTCGCTGTCGCTCGGAACTACTCGACCACCTTTGTTTCTTATGCTCCCCGAAAAATCCCGCCCCCACGTTCGCAACCGCTTCGTCCTCGTTGGCGATATAGCCCTCATCCTCATTTCGGTGCTGGGCAGTTTTGCCTTGCGCCTGGACGTGAGTGAATTGCCGTACTATTTCCCCGCCGCGCTGACGATGTGCGCGGTCGCATTGGCGGTCAAACTTCCCACCTACTATTTCTTCGGCCTCTACCGCCGCCTGTGGATTTACGCCAGCACGGGCGAACTGCGCCTCATCACAGTCGCCGTCACCACCGCCTCGGTGCTGACCTCGGGCCTGATGCTGATTCTTATCACGACAGGCCTGCTCTACCCCGGCATGCCGCGTTCCGCGCTGGGTATCGACTGGCTGTTCTCGCTGGTGCTGATCGGCGGCTCACGCTTTGCCCTGCGGCTGCTCTCGGAGCAATCCAGCGGACATAACTACAAGGGCAAACATGCCCTCATCATCGGCGCGGGCGACGCGGGCGCGCTGGTGGTGCGTGAACTGCAACGCTCCTCCATATTGAACTTAAACCCAATCGGTTTTCTCGATGACGCCCCGGCCAAACAGAATCATGAAATTTACGGCGTGCGCGTCATCGGCAAGATCTCCGACCTGTCCAACATCCTCGACAACCGCCAGGTGGACGAGGTCATTATTGCCATCCCCTCCGCGGCGGGCAGGATCGTGCGCCTCGTCACCGATACCTGCCGCATCAAGGGCATCCCTTCGCGCACCATGCCCGGCATCTACGAACTGCTGGGCGGCAAGGTCAACGTCAGCCGCCTGCGTGAAGTGGACATCACCGACCTGCTGCGCCGCGAACCCGTGCGCGTCAACGACGAACAGGTGGGCCAGGCGCTGGAGGGCAGGCGTGTACTGGTCACCGGCGCAGGCGGGTCGATCGGCCGCGAGTTGTGCCGCCAGATCGCACGCCGCAATCCCAGCCAGTTGATGCTGCTGGGTCACGGCGAGAACAGCATCTTCGAGATCCTGCTCGAACTGCGCGAAGACTATCCCGACCTGACGCTCCTGCCCATCATCGCCGACATCCGCGACCGCGAGCGCATCGCTGCGATCTTCGACGCCCACCAGCCGCAGATCATCTTCCATGCCGCCGCGCACAAACACGTCCCGCTGATGGAGGCCAATCCGACCGAGGCGGTTACCAACAACATCGTCGGAACCAGCCACCTCGTTCAGATCGCCGCCGAGCATCACATCCAGCGCTTTGTGCTCATCTCCACCGACAAGGCCGTCCAACCCACCAGCGTCTACGGCGCGACCAAACGCATGGCCGAGATGCTTGTGCTGGATGCCGCCCGCCAGTCGGGCCTGCCCTTCACCGTCGTCCGCTTTGGCAACGTGCTCGGCAGCCGCGGCTCGATCATCCCGCTCTTCAAATCGCAGATCGCGCGCGGCGGCCCGCTGACGGTCACGCATCCCGACATGCACCGTTTCTTCATGACCATCCCCGAGGCTGTTTATCTCGTGCTGCAAGCCGCGTCGATGGGACAGGGCGGCGAGACCTTCGTGCTCAACATGGGCGAGCCGATCCGCATCGTGGATCTGGCCGAGGATTTGATCCGCCTCTCGGGCCTCGAACCCAACCGCGACATCGAGATTGTCTTCACGGGCACGCGCCCCGGCGAAAAACTGACCGAGGAATTGTGGGATGTGGGGACTCCGCTGGATCGCACCGCCCACCCCGACATCTTCCGCCTCGACACCACCGAACCGTTGGGCGGCTCCCGCCTCCGAGCGGCCGTGGACTCGCTCCAGGCCGCCTGCCATCAAGCCGACACGGACGCGTTGATCCGCACCCTGACCGAGTCCGTGCCGGGCGCGAACATCCACGAAATCCAGGCCCAGCCCGTGCTGGATGACTCGTCTCTCACGTAACGCGAGATATTATCTCGCGCAACCTTTATGCCAGATGTAACCCTCACCCAATGGCGCAACTTTACCGCCGCGCATCCCGACATTCACCTGCTGCAAACCGCCGAATGGGGCGAGTTGAAG
The DNA here is from genome assembly GCA_049324895.1 of Chloroflexota bacterium. Lineage (GTDB taxonomy): Bacteria > Chloroflexota > Anaerolineae > Anaerolineales > Villigracilaceae > JACPVF01. Next base: position 394 of record JBMOMS010000117.1, on the reverse strand, counting down.
TCCGCCTTCGGCTGGACGCCTGCGCGCATCATCAGCGGAGATGCAGGCGTGCAAATTTTATTCCGCAAGCTGCCGCTGGGATTCACGATAGGCTACATTCCGAAAGTGGATAGTGGAAAGTGGGGAGTAGATAATGGAATTTGGAAAGACATCGATATTGTCTGTAAAAAGCATCACGCCATCTTCTGCAAGTTGGAGCCTGACGCCTGGCAAGATGAATTCATCCTTCATCCTTCATCTTTCATCTTTGGCAAACATAACATCCAGCCTCCCCGCACCATCACCCTCGACATCTCGGGCAGCGAAGACGATATCCTCGCCCGCATGAAGCAGAAGACGCGTTACAACGTGCGCCTGGCCGAGAAGAAGGGCGTCACCGTCCGCGCCTGGGACG
>JBMOMS010000116.1:5802-14090 GCA_049324895.1 Chloroflexota bacterium | reverse complement strand
CTCTCTCGACCTCAATGCTCTACAAACCTGTCAAAGAGGGTGTAGGGGCCTTTTTGGAGAAGCGCCGGCCAAAATATTGATGACCTCGTGAGATTCATCACAATTTTTCCACCAAAGGAGCGGAGTTTTGTCACCTTGACTTTGGATTGCATATCGGTTAATCTTGGGGATAGTTGTCTGACAGGTCTCATGCTATGATCCTCTGGCAGTACATACCCTGAAATAAGAGCGGGCACCCGTACCGGGCTGCCCGCTTATATTTTCGCGACAATCCAATATATTCCTTTCAGGAGAAACCCATGTCTGGACCAATCAATGCCTTTGAAATGGCGCAGAAGCAGTTCGATGGTGTTGCCAAACAGTTGAACCTCGACTCTGGCATCGCCGAAGTGCTGCGCTGGCCCATGCGGGAGTATTCCTTCCGCATTCCCGTTCGCATGGATGACGGCTCGCTGCGCGTCTTCCAGGGCTATCGCGTTCAACACAACGATGCCCGCGGCCCCAACAAGGGCGGCATCCGCTTCCACCCGGCTGAGACGATGGACACCGTCCGCGCCCTGGCCACCTGGATGACCTGGAAGTGCGCCGTGGCCGACATCCCCCTGGGCGGCGGCAAGGGCGGCATCATCGTGGATCCCTCCACGTTGACCGTCAACGAAAAAGAAGAACTGTGCCGCGGCTGGGTGCGCGCCATGTGGAAGAACATCGGCCCGCGCAATGACGTGCCGGCCCCCGATGTGGGCACCACCCCCCAGATGATGGGCTGGATGATGGATGAGTACTCCCGCCTGGTCGGCCAGTACACCCCCGGTGTGTTCACCGGCAAGCCGCTCGGCGGCGGCGGCTCCCTGGGCCGCACCGAAGCGACCGGCTACGGCGTGATCTACACCGTGCGCGAAGCCATGAAGCACCTCAAGATGGACTCGACCAAATCCGTGGCGGCCATCGAAGGCTTCGGCAACGTGGCCCAGTATGCGGCCATCGGCTTCGTGGAAATGCTCGGCGGCACCGTCGCCTGCGTCTCCTGCTACGACCGCCATGCCAAGAAGTCCTTCACCTACAGCAAGGCCGGCGGCATCGACCCGCACTTCCTGCTCTCCATCACCGACGAGTACGGCACCATCGACCAGGCCAAGGCTGAGAAGGCCGGCTACAAGGTGGATGACGGCGACGCCTGGATCACCTTCGAAGCCGACGTGTTGATCCCCGCGGCCATCGAAGGCCACGTCAACGCCGACACCATCAAGAAGATGTCCAGCCGCGTCAAGATCGTCGCGGAAGGCGCCAACGGCCCCACCACCCCCGAGGCCGACGACTTCTTCAAGGCCAACAAGATCTTCAACATCCCCGACTTCCTGTGCAACGCCGGCGGCGTGACCACCTCCTACTTCGAATCGGTCCAGAACGACATGAACTTCTACTGGCCCAAGGACGAAGTGCTGCAGAAGCTCGACCAGAAGATGACCTCCGCTTTCCACGGCGTGCTCGAAATGAGCGAGAAGGAAGGCGTCTACATGCGCGATGCGGCTTACATGGTCGCCATTTCGCGTGTGGTCAAGGCCATGGAACTGCGCGGCTGGTTGACCGGCAACGCCTAACCCGGAGTGCAGACTTCAGTCTGCGCCCTCTGTAAATGCGGACTGAAGTCCGCAATCCAACATAAAAAACGGACGCGCTCATCGGCGCGTCCGTTTTTTATGTTGGTCCTGGACCGTGAGCCTGCTCCCGTTTAACGCTGCGCCTCCAGGCAGACCACGCCCTCCGCGCCCACCTCCGCGGCGTGAACGGTGCCCGCGGGCAGGTCGAGACGGTCGCCGGGCTGGAGCTTGTGCCAGGCGCCCAGTTCGATCAACTGGAAGGTGATCGATCCGCGCAGCACGTAGAGCACCTTGTCATAGTCATGGGTGTGCGGGGCGTACAGGTCGTATGGGCCGTTGGACCAGGCATAGGCGCGGAGGCCCTCCTCCGCCAACAGACGCCGAATCGCCGCCTCGGACGGGAGCAGGCTGGAGGTCCAGGGGGTGACGCGCAGTTCGGTCATGGCATCAGTGTCGCACAAATTCGGTCGGGTAATCCGCCGCGATCCAGGGATTCAATCCACCCAGCAGGGCGTGGACGCGGGTAAAGCCCATCTGGTATAGGATGAACGCCGCACCGGCGCTCGTGTGTTCGTTCGTTCAGGTGCAGTAGGTGATGATCAACGCGTCGCGGTCGACGCCCGCCAGTCCCGTTTCGTACTCATCCATCGACAGGTTGAGCGCGCCGGGAATGTGGACCAGGTTGTAATTTTCGGTGCCGCGCACATCGATGAAGATGGCCGTCCCGGCGTCGAAGGCAGCCTTGGCCTCCTCCAGGCTGATGCGCGGAACGGCATCCTCCGAGGCGGGCGGGACGAAGAGCGTGGCCGTCGGCTGGGCCGTGGGCAACAGCGTCGGCGTGGACTGGCGTGCCGCGGGGTTGGGGTACGGGTTGGGGTAGGCGTCCTGCTGGCAGGCCGTGACCGTCAGCAGCAGGAGCAGGGCCGCCAGGGCCAGGACTTTCTTGGTGAATGATTTTTTCATGGGCAATCCAAAAAAATAACGCAGCGCAAGAGGACATCTTGCGCTGCGTGTTGGCTAGATCTCGCAATAGCGCTCGATGCGCCTGCCAATGATGGCCAGGCTGTCATCCCAGAACTTGCGTGTGCGGATGTCGATGCCGAAGCGCCCGGCCAGGTCGGCGGCGGAGGCTTCGCCGGTGGAGGCCAGCAGGTTCATGTAATCGGCCACGAACTCGGCTCCGCGCTGCTGGTAGATGGCGTACAGGCCGGTGGCGAAGAGCAGGCCGAAGGCGTAGGGGTAGTTGTAGAAGGCCAGGGCGGGCGAGTAGTAATGCGGCTTCCAGGTCCACATAAATTTCTGGAGCTGGGACTCGTCCAGGCCGTCGCCATAGGTGGCCTTCTGGGCGCGTTCCATGATCTCGTTCAACTCGTCGGCGGTTAGGTCGGCCTGGGCGCGGCGTTCGAAGACTTCCTTCTCGAACAGGAAGCGCGAGTAGATGTCCACGATGACCTGCGCGGCGCCGCTGATCTGCGCTTCGAGCACGGCCAGTTCCTCCTGCGGGTCGCTGACCTGACGGATCACGGCCTCGGTGATGATGGTTTCGCACATGATCGAGGCCGTCTCGGCCAGCGTCATGGGCGTGACCTGCTGCATGACGGTCTTGCCCGCCTGGAAGGCGCATTCGTTGTGGAAGGCGTGACCCAACTCGTGCGCCACGGTGCTGACCTGGTCGAGCGAGCCGTCGAAGTTACACAGGATGCGGCTTTCCTTGAGGGACTGGATTTCGGTGCAGTAGGCACCGCCGCGTTTGCCGTCGCGCTGTTCGGCGTCGATCCAATTGGAATCGAAGGCGCGTTGGGCAAAGGCCGCCAGGTCGGGCGAGAAGTTGCCGAAGTGCTCGACGATAAAGTCGCGGGCTTCCTCGAAGGAGTACACCTTGTCGGTCCTGCCCAGCGGGGCGAACAGGTCCCACCAGGCCAGGCGTTCCTTGCCCAGTTTTTTGGCCTTGCCCTTGAAATATTTGCGGAACATCGGGAAGGAGGCTTCCATCGCGCCCATCATCGCGTCGAGGGTGGCGCGGTCGATGCGGGCGGCGTCGAGGGAGGCGTGCAGGGCGTCCTCGCGTCCGCGGCGTTTGTTAAGCGCAATCGTCTCGCCCTTGACGCCGTTCATGCAGGCGGCCAGCACTTCCTTGACGCCCTCCCAGGCCTGGTTCTCGGCCTCATAGCCGCGGCGGCGGACTTCCGCATCGGGATGCGAGCGCAGGTTGATCAGCGCCGGCGCGGGCATCTTCTCGACCTTGCCGTCCAGCTCGAAGTCCACGCTGAGTTGGGAGGTGAGGGTGCCTTGCAGTTTGCCGAAGGCGCTGCCGCCGCTCAGGCTCAACTCTGCGGCCAGGGCCTCTTCGGCCTGGCTCATCAGGTATTTGCTCTGGTCGGCGTTTTCCTTGATGATGAAGGCGTGTTCCACGGCGGTGGGGTTCAAAGCGATAATCTTGTCCAGCACGGGGGCCAGCTTTCCCAGCCAGCCCTTGAAGCGGACGAAGACCTGGCGCAGCGGCAGGTAGGCCTGCTCGAATTCGGATTCGGCGCGCAGGGCCAGGGCGTCGCGCGAGTTTGTGTCGACATGGCAGGAGATGTACGGGCCAAGCGTATAGGACTGGGTCTGGACGGCATTGAGGCGGTCGACGGCTTCGCCCAACAGGGCGGCCAGTTTCTTCGCCGAGGTTTTGGGCGTGGTCGCGTCGACCTGCTCATCGAAGAAGGTTCCGAGATCGGCGATTTGCTTTTTAAAGTCTTCGAAGGCGGCTTTGAACTCGGCAGATTCAAGGGTGGGATAGATATTGCTCATATCCCAGCGCGGGGCGGAAAGGGGCATTGGGGAACTCCTGGAGGAAGTGGGGTAAGATGCGCCAAGTATACCCGTTGAATCGTCCGCTTGCCTAAAGCCCGCAAACACCCTACAATGAGTTCATCCCACGGAGGTGTCTCATGAAACAGGATCGTTTTTTGCTGGGTATCTTGATCGGAATCGGGGCGCTCATCGCCGTTGCGCTGGGATTGTTCTTCACCCGCCAGGACACGCGGGAGTACCAATCTGCCGATACGCCCGAAGCGGTGGTCTTCAACTACATCCTGGCCGTAACCGAAAAGGATTACGAAAAGGCCTACGGCTACCTGGCCGACCTCGACCACAAGCCCACCTATGATGAGTTCCGCCAATCCTTCTTCAACGGAATGGTCTCGCCGCAAGGCGTGGGCGTGGACGTGGGTGAAGCCGCCGTCCACGGGGAGGAAGCCAGCGTGGAATTGAGCCTGGTCTACTCGGCCAGTGACCCGTTCTCGTCGGGCTACCGCAACCTGGAACAGGCCCTGCTGATGCGCCAGGGAAGCGCGTGGAAGCTGTCATCCATGCCGTATAACTTCTGGAGCTACGACTGGTACCAGCCGAAACTCCAACCCTAGAGGCCCTCATGAAAACCATCCGACGTTTATATTTTTACGCCGTTGCGTTGATCAGCCTGGAGGTCGTCCTGTGGGGCGGCATCGGCCTGCTGCGCAGCATCGTCAATCAACCCGCCGTGGGCGGGGCGACCGCGCTGGCCCAGGCGCTGGCGCTCATCCTGGTTGGCGTGCCGATCTTCCTGGTGCATTGGCTGTGGGCGCAAAACGCCGCCTCGCGCGACGATGAGGAAAAGACCGCCAGCCTGCGCGCCATCTTCTTTTATGCCGCGCTGCTTGGCACGTTGATCCCCGTGGTGCAAAACCTGCTGGCGCTGGTCAACCGCCTGCTGCTGGGCGCGGCGGGGCTTTCGGTGCAGCGCGCCATCCTGGGCGGATTCCAGTCCTGGCCCGACAACCTGATCGCAGCCTTCATCAACCTGGTCGCGGCGGCTTATTTCTGGAAGGCCCTGCTAGCCGCATGGAAGTCCCTGCCCGAGCATGAAGCCTTCGCCGACGTCCGCCGCCTGTATCGTTTCCTATGGCTGCTGTACGGCCTGGGGATGGTGGTCATCGGCGCGCAGCAACTCCTGCGATTCATCTTCTACATTCCCACCGAAACGCTCGGGATGTTGGGACGCGAGACCTTCGTGAACGGATTCACGCTGCTGCTGGCGGGCGCGCCCATTTGGGTCTACACCTGGAAGACCTGCCAGGAGACCCTGGCCGATGCCGCGGAACGCGAGTCGAATCTGCGCCTGGGACTGCTCTACCTGCTGGCCCTGGGCGGCGTGATCAGCGTGCTGGCGGCGGGCGGCAACCTGTTGTACCTGACGCTCGGACGGCTGCTGGGCGAATCCGCCCCCTGGCCCGACTTTGTGCAACGCATCGGCGCGCCAATCTCGCTGGGCCTGCCGCTGGGAGTGGTGTGGGCCTACTTCGGCGGGTGGCTGACCCGTCATATCGAGTCGGTCAGCGCGGGGCCGCAGCGTGAGGCGCTCAAGCGCCCGTACGTGTACATCCTGTCCATGATCGGGCTGGTGACCGCCTTCATCGGCGTGACCACGTTGATCGGCGTGATCATCGACCTGGCCGTGGGCGGCGTATTCCTCGGGCAGGATGTGATGCGCGAACGCGAGTCGACGGCGATTGCCACCCTGCTGGTGGGCCTGCCGCTCTGGTTGCTGACCTGGCGTCCCATCGAAGGGCAGGCCCGCGCCGACGGCGACCTGGGTGAACACGCCCGCCGCTCGGTGGTGCGCAAGGTCTACCTGTACCTGGCGCTGTTCGCTTCCGTCATCGGCGGGATGGTCAGCGCGGTGACGCTGGTCTTCCGCCTGCTGAGCGCGCTGCTGACGCGGGATGTCGAGAGCGGCTTTCTTTCGTCCACGCTCAACCTGGCGCAATTGCTGGCCCTGTTTGGGGTGGTGCTGGTCTATCACCTGCTGGCCCTGCGGCGGGACGGCGCATCTGCGGCCAGCGCGCTGGCCGCCAGGCAGGCGGACTTCCGCGTGTTGGTGCTTGACCCGGGTCACGGCAGGTTTGGCGGGGCCGTACAGGCCGCGCTGCACAAGCAGTCCGCGCAGATTCCGGTGACGGTGCTGCGCGCCGACGAACCGCTCCCTGACGGGCTGGCGGCACAGGCGCTGATTTTGCCCGGCTCGCTGGCGGTCGCGGCGGACGATCCGCTTGGGGCCTGGCTGCGCTCGTTTAACGGGAGCAGGCTCATCGTCCAGGATGAGGCGGCGGGCTTTGCCTGGAGTCAGGATGTCGGCCAGGCGGCGGCCTTCGCGCGGCAATTGTCCGAGGGGCAGGCCGTCCATCCGCAAAAGCGTTCGGGCGCGGCATGGATGGTCGTGGTGTACATTTTTGCCGCGCTGTTTGCCATTCAATTCGTGTTCATGCTGTTGGCGTTTGGCCTGTCGTTGATCTTTGGGTAAGGCGATCAATCTTTCCCCCTTGGGATTGTGTCCCCCGGGCCTGCGAAAAGATTTAACCACGGAGCACACAGAGGACACGGAGAAAAGCCTCTAAAAATCTCTGTGAACTCTGTGATCTCCGTGGTGCGAGGGTCTTTTAGCCCACTTCAGACAACCCTCTACCTTAACTTTTTTTGCGCAAATTCACTTAATGATATACTTCGCATAATCCATCTCACACTTCGAGGTTCAGGCCATGAAAGTAACCGTCTTACAAGAAAACCTCGCCCGCGGACTGGGCATTGTGTCGCGCGCGGTATCTCCGCGCAGCACGCTTCCCGTGTTGTCGAACATCCTGATCGCCTCCGATGAGGGCCGCCTGCGCCTTTCGGCCACGAACCTCGAGTTGGGCATCACGTGCTGGATCCCCGCCCGCATCGAACAGGAAGGGTCGACCACGGTGCCTTCCCGAACCTTCGGCGACCTGATCAACACCCTGCCCGTCGACCAGGTGCAATTGAGCCTCGACGTTCAGACCCAGAGCCTGCACGTGCATGGCGGCACGTCGAACAACGACATCAAATGCATCGACGCCCAGGAATTCCCGCCCCTGCCCGTCCCCGACATGGAGGGCGCGGTGCAGATCAATGTGGCCGACTTCAAGGAAATGATTCAGCAGGTGACTTTTGCCGCCTCGACCGACGAGGCCCGCCCGGTGCTGATGGGCGTGCTGGTGACTGTGGAAAAGGATCAGATCACGATGGCCGCCGCGGATGGGTTCCGCCTGTCGGTGCGCAAGGCCACGCTCTCGAATGCGGTGGCGGCGCCGATCACGGCCATCATTCCCGCCCGCGCGTTGAACGAACTGGCGCGTGTGGCCGGCGACGGCGAGGAATCGATCTACATGGTCATGCCCAAGGGCCGCGGCCAGGTGCTCTTCCGCGTCAAGGACGTGGAAGTCGTCTCTCAACTGATCGACGGCGCCTTCCCCGATTATCAACAGATCATCCCGCGCAATTACAAATCGCGCACGCTGGTGTCGACCACGGCCATGCTCAAGGCCTGCAAACAGGCCGAAATCTTTGCCCGCGAAGGCTCGAACGTGGCGCGCCTGGACATCAAGTCGGCGCAAAGCGAGATGCAGCCCAGCGAAGTGGAGATCTCGGCCACCTCGGAAGAGACGGGCAAGAACGAGACCATCGTCGAGGCCACCGTGGATGGCGGCGGAATGCTGATCGCCTTCAACGTCAAGTTCCTGCGCGAGGCGCTCGAAGCCGTCAAGACGCCCAACGTGGCGATGGAGACCTCGGGGCCGAACGCGCCCGGCGTCATCCGCCCGGTCGGCAACGATGACTACATCCAGGTTATCATGCCGATGCACCTGGGGT
>JBMOMS010000116.1:0-5702 GCA_049324895.1 Chloroflexota bacterium | reverse complement strand
GAGGCGCTCGAAGCCGTCAAGACGCCCAACGTGGCGATGGAGACCTCGGGGCCGAACGCGCCCGGCGTCATCCGCCCGGTCGGCAACGATGACTACATCCAGGTTATCATGCCGATGCACCTGGGGTGACAGTGATTGGTTTTCAGTAAACCGTTATCAGTCAAAGCGGCTGGTGCCTTGCGCCTGCCGCTTTTGTTATACAATAAGAACCTATTCGAAATTTATGGAGTGCGGACTTCAGTCCGCGATATTAGAGCAGACTGAAGTCTGCACTCCGATTTTTTGAATAATTTCCAGGCATCCCATCTGCGAGCGTATCCATGACCCTCCCCAGCCCCTCCTTCGACAATGTCCTGCGCATCTACCTGGCGCTCAACCAATATCCCATCCTGGCGGGACGCATCCGCTCGCGCATGCGCAAGGAGATGTTCGCGCGCGGCATCATCAGCAAGGAAGTCTTCGAAGCCGAGGCGCGCCAGAAGGCCATCGAGTCGCAGATGCGCGAGGGGGTGCATAACCCGCTGATCGAAGAGTCGCCCGATATCTGGGAAAAACGCCTCAACCGCGTGCGCGACTCGCTGTGCGATTTCTACTTCGCCTACAACCTGCCCTATTCGGATTTCGAGATCATCGTCCGCCAATTGTTGACCGAACACGGCAGCGAGGATACGGAATTCGTTTGGTTCAACCCCGAACTGGCCCCCCAGGACGTGCTGTTCGAGCAGGCCGCGATGATCGAGGCCATGCCCGAGGCCGAGCGCGAAAAATACATGGCGCGCCTGCAGGAGATCGAAGTGGTGCTCATCCGCACCATGATCAGCGACCACCTAAAGTACATCAAGATGGCCCGCAAGTGGTTCAACGTGGACGACCTGAAGGAGATCCGCCGGCGCAAGATCGGCGGCGGCAAGGTGGGCGGCAAGGCGGCCGGCATGCTGCTGGCCATGCGCATCCTCAAGGAGACCGCGCCCGAGGAAGTCCGCGACCATTTCCGCACGCCCATATCCTACTATCTCGGCTCGGACGTTTTCTATAATTTCATGTCCATCAACGGATTGATGCACTGGAACGACCAAAAGTACAAGACCGAGGAGAAGATGCGCGCAGACTTCCCCTCGATCTGCGCCGATTTTGCAAAGGGACACTTCCCGCCCGACATCCTCGAACGCCTGGAGGAAGTGCTGGCCGAAGCGGGACAGACCCCGCTGATCGTGCGCTCGTCAAGCCTGTTGGAGGATAACTTCGGCACCTCGTTTGCGGGCAAATACGAGAGCATCTTCTGTCCCAACCAGGGCGCGCCCGAGGAAAACCTCAAGGCGCTGACCGACGCCATCATCCGCGTATACTCCAGCGCCCTGAATCCCGACGCCCTGCTCTACCGTCACCACAAGGCGTTGGCCGAATACGACGAGCGCATCGCCATCCTGATCCAGTTCGTGGAAGGCGAACGGCACGGGCGCTACTTCATGCCGCATGCAGCGGGCGTGGCCTTCAGCCGCAACCTGTACCGCTGGTCGCCGCAGATCAAACAGGAGGACGGCTTCCTGCGCCTGGTGTGGGGCCTCGGCACCCGCGCCGTCGACCTGGTGGCAGACGACTATCCGCGCCTGGTGGCGCTCAGCCATCCGCGCTTGTACCCGTCCTCCGACCCGCGTTATATCCAGCATTATTCCCAGCAGCTCGTGGATGTGATCGACCTGGAAGCCAACCAATTCCGCAGCGTGCCGGTCAAGGATGTCATCACGCCGCGCTACCCGCCCATGCGCTACATCATGCAAATGGAGCAGGACGGCTACCTGGCGCCCATCCTCACCAACCAGGTCGCGCCCGAAAAACTGGTCGTCACCTTCGACGGCCTGATGGCGCGCACCCCCTTCCCAACCCGCATCCGCGAGGCCCTGCGCCTGCTCGAAACCCATTACCAGTCCCCGGTCGATACCGAGTTCACGGTCGAACTGCTGCACGCGCACACCCAATACCCCGAAGTGCGCATCACCCTGCTGCAATGCCGCCCGCAAAGCCACATCCAGGATGCCAGCGAAGCCGCCCTGCCGCGCGACCTGGCCCCCGAAGACATCGTATTCCTGACCCAGCGCATGGTGCCGCAGGGAGCGGTTCGCGACATCCGCTACGTCATGTTCGTCACCTCCGAGGGTTACTTCAGCCTGTCCACCCAGGACGAGCGCACCAAACTGGAGCGCACCATCAGCGAACTCAACCAGGCCCTCGAAGGCGAGACCTTCATCGCCGTCGGCCCGGGCCGCTGGGGCACCTCCACGCCCGACCTGGGCGTCCACGTGGCCTACGGCGACATCTTCAACGCCCGCGCATTGGTCGAGCTATCCGGCGAAGCCATTGGCGCCTCGCCCGAGCCCTCCTTCGGCACGCATTTCTTCCAGGACTTGATGGAGGCGCACATCTTCCCCCTGGCCGTGTTCATCGACGATGTGGGCGCGATCTTCAACCGCGACTTCTTCTACAAGACCCCCAACCGCATCTCGAAATTCATCAAAGCCGACCGTCGCCTGCTGCACACCCTGCGCCTGATTGCCGTCGAAGACTTCCGCGCGGGTCACCACCTCGACCTGGTGATGGACGGCACCCAGGGCCGCGCCGCCGCCTACTTCGTCCGCGACGAGCCTACTCCCCCAGCCGATACACAATAAACCGTCGGTTCTCGAACTCTGTCGTCAACGACAGCCCGCAACCCTGAATGTGATCTTCGGGGATTTGCAGGCTGTCGTCTGCTTTTTTGCTCAGGGCCAGGTAATCGCCCAGCGGCAGGCGCGCACATTCCGTGCCCAAAAACGAATCGCGTTCGCCCAGCAGCCGCATCGCGCGCGGGCGGAAGAAGATCACCACGCTGTCGGTCGGCGTCCCCTCGCGGATGAACTCGAACATCGCCTGGCTGTACGGATCGAACGGCCCGTTGATCTCGCGCCCGTTGCGAAGATTCGTGATGCTGATTTGGGCGGATGCCGCCAGCGAGAGGACAATCAAGAGCATGGCCGCCCCCAGGCCTGCCCGCCGCGCCACAGACCTTCCCCCAGCTGACAGCCTCCCCGCCGCAGCGCTCCACCCCTCCGCCGCCACCAGCACCCCAATCGGCGCCAGCGGATAGATGAACCGCAATCCCTGCGTCTCGGGCCAGGTGATGAACAATCCCAGGCTGGCAGCCAGGTAGGCCAGTAAAGGCAGGTTCTTCTTGAAATTGGTAATCATTCCCAATAAGAACAGTCCCACCCCCAGCCAGAAGAAAACCGAACCCAGCCAGACATCGTTGAAAAAATCCGCAGGCAGGCGCAAATAGAAGCCCGCATTCGAAAACCAGCGCTCAACCGTGAACATGGAGAAATGACTGAGATAGGATCCCTGTCCGCCCGGCAGCAGCACAGACAGCCCAACAGCCAGCGCGGCAAAGACCGCATAAGGCGAAGCCATTGCCTGCCAGGTCGGGCGCGAACGAAACTGCATCCCCTGCGCCATCGCCAGCGGAACCAGCAGCAGCAATCCGTTCGTGCGCAGGCTGAAAGCGGCAAAGACGACCAGGCCAATCGGCCAGCTTTGTTTTATATTTTTCTCGATCAGCAGCAAGGCCAGCGTCGAGCAAAACAGGAATGGAATGTCCGAAAGGATCAGGTCATGCGCCTGCAACAGCGCAGGGTTGAAAGCCAGAATTGCCGTCAGCAGCAGCGACCCGGTTGAGGTCAGTCGGGTTTTGGCCAGTTGGTGGAAAACGATCAGAAAGAGCAAAAAGAAAAGCGTGTTGAGTCCCTTGAGGGCCAGCAGCTTCATCCCAACGAGTCCCAGCACGGGCGTCAACAATATCGGATAGCCCCACGGGTAGGCAACCGGCCCGGGCGGATACGAGGACTGTTCAATGGTGAATGTGTTGTGCGCGACAAAATCCGCGGGGGTTCCGCTCAACAGGCTTTGCGCCTGCATGACGTAGGCGGCAAAATCATCCCACCACAGATGTCCACGAGTCAACATGGACAGGCTGAGCAGGGCGGAGACCAGCAGGATGAGGGCAAGGAAAATGGCTTCGGTCTTTTTCATGCGGGTCGAATTTTACCCTTGAATCAATAAGAACAAATGTTCTAATAAAAATATCTGCCCTGAGCGAAGCCGTGCATTTGCGGGGTAGTCGCAAGGCGAATTACAAGGAACAAAAAAGGGACGCGGATTGCGTCCCTTTCGTAAACGGAGAGAGGTCTCAAGCAGGCAGGACTTCAGGCTCGGGGAGAGGCTCCACGGGCGACGGAAATTTTCCACGCAGGTGGAACATGATTCCCAGGCTGAACAAAGCCATCACAGCGACCACAGCCTCCAGCCCCACCACGCTGATCTTTTGAATGAGGAAGACGGCCGCCGCATCCACGACCGCATGCCAAAGCAAAGCAGCCCAGAACCAGAGCGGTTTCTTTGCGACGATGCTGTATAGAACCATCACCGACAGCGACAGGTGCAAGGAGACCGCAGAAACGCGCTCGATCAATCCCATGAAGGCCATGTACACCGGAGTCGACCAAAAGGCGGCAACCTGCTGTTGCATCAAAGCGGCCTGGTCGGGCTGCATCCCCGGGATGCTGGCGGGATCCATGTTCTTATAAACCATCATGGATACGACTGTGACTGCCACCAGCACACCCGTGATGACTGCTTCCACGCCGCCGTGTCCCACGCCCACCAGCACGCCCTCGTTCCAGGTAGAAGCTTTCCTGAGCACGAACTTGTACAGGATGTAACGCGCGGTCTCCTCGAAGATGCCCGCCAGCAGGCCCAGCACCACGGCGTTGAAGGTCAAGGCCCAGGCCGAAGGGATGGCAGGCAAAGTCCCATTCTGGAAGGCCGCCGTCATCCACAGAACCAGTGGGATGTGCAGCACCTGCGAGGCGATGAAGGTCAACGCGCCCGCCAGAATAAGCTTCCAGGAGAGTTTGAATTTGCGGGTCAGGTAAAACCCGAGCAACACGGGCAGGACGATCATACCCAGAAAACTGAGAACGTACGCGACAGAGAGCATTGTGTTTCCTTATGGTGCCGATTCCCATCCCACACGGGATGGACGGTTAGTTGCATTGCGGCATCGAACGCGCGCGGCGCACACGCTCGGTCAACGGGCGTTTGGCGATCACGTTGATCTTGTTGGCGTTTTCGAGGATGTGAGTGGAGACGACCTCCCAGCCCTCCTCGCCCCATTCATTGAGTGTGTTCTGGAGCACATCCGCCTTCACGCCCGACCAGAACGTGCCCACTGTTTCGACGCGGTACTCCCATTTTTGCATTTCTTCTGACATTTTGTCTCCTCGGATGTTCACGAAAGTGAAGAGCTATTTTCAACCTGGGCCAACTGAGAGGCCTGTTTTTGGCCCAGGTTTCACGTGAAACGCCAGGCCTACGCCTTCGTCTCGCGGCGGTAAAGAACGTACGAGTAGACCAGCAGGAACAGGGTCGAACCGATCAGCGGAACGAACAGAAGCCAGAAGGCAATCATGCCGCCGAACAAACCTCCGATTACGGCCAGGATGCCCGAGGCCATGAACAGGATCGCGCCCAGGCGATGGGTCTCATCCCAAACGTAGTCGCTGCTCAGTGTCCATGGGGTGCGGATGCCGATGAAGTAGTTGCGTTTGGCCTTGCGCAGCATGAAGCCAATGGCGACGAACAGGATACCCATGAAGGGCAGCATGGCCGCGCTC
>JBMOMS010000115.1:0-14111 GCA_049324895.1 Chloroflexota bacterium | reverse complement strand
ACAAGTTCTGAGTCGAATGCCACGTGGAATGCAATGGCTTTTTGAGCACAACGTACTGAAGGAGTATAAATCCTGAAACCGCATTATTCTGAAGGGAATAGTAAAATATCAGCATGACCACTTACTGCGACTATTGCAACTCTCACCCCGAAGACATTCATAATCGGGTTTATCACGATACCCAATATGGTTTTCCTCTCGAAAATGACCACTTGCTCTTTGAGCGCTTCATTTTGGAGATTAATCAGGCTGGTCTTTCCTGGATCACGATCCTGAAAAAAGCCGACAACTTTCGTTCTGGGTATAATTGTTTTGACATCGACAAGGTCGCCACCTATGGTGAGACGGATCGAGTTCGATTACTTGGCGATCCTGGCATAATCCGTAATCGCCTGAAAGTGAACGCGGCAATAGAGAATGCGCGCCGCATACAAATCTTGCGTACAGAGCATGGATCTTTCAAAGGATGGCTGGATAGGCATCATCCCCAAACTTTGGAGAACTGGACTTCGTTGTTCAAGCGCAACTTCGTTTTTACGGGAAGGGAAATCGTGAAGGAATTTCTCATGAGCACCGGATATCTCCCCGGTGCCCACGAACCGGATTGTCCCGTTTATGAAGTTGTGATTTCTAAGTGCCCGCCTTGGTATTCGAAGTGATCTCCACTTGCCTATTGGAGGAGGATTTCTGTTGAAAGTACCAGACCTTTCACGTAGTTATTGTGTTCAAGTCTTGAAGAAGACCTTTGTCTTCACGGGCGGCGAGATCGTCAACGAGTTCCTCATGTCCACCGGCTACCTGCCGGGCGCGCACACCGCGGACTGTCCGATCCATCCCCAGGTGGCGCAACTCCGCCCCGCCTGGATGAGGAAATAGGCTGGGGTGGACAAAATCTCTTATGGTACAATCCAGCTCATGATTTACGCTTTCAAGGCAGGCAGGTCGCCCCTGTTCATTGGGGTGCGTGGCTTCATCTTCGCGGAGCCTTATCGAATCGCGCCTGCTGCCGGAAGATAGCGTTCCTTTGTCTCTTACGCCGCAGGCTGCCCTGCGGCGTTTTTATTTAACCGCCCGGGGCGCGGGTCAGGGAAATCTACGGCGACTGCAAACCTTGACGAAGCGCCCCGACACCATCAAAATGGAAGCACATCATGATTCAAATTCAACTCTCCAATGTCACCCTGGTGCTTGGCGCGCGGCGCATCTTCGAGAATCTCAATTGGGAAATCCAAACGGGACAGAAGATCGGCCTGATCGGTCCGAACGGCGTCGGGAAGTCTTCGCTGTTCAAGCTGATCGAAGGGGAACACGCCCCCGAACTGGGCGGAGCCGTCACCCGCGCCCGCTCGGTCTCGACCGGCTACCTGCCCCAGCAGCCCGAGCTGGATCCCACGCTGACGGCGCTGGACGCCGCCCTGCAGGGCAATCCGCGCGCGGCCCAAGTCCACGCCGAATTGGAACGCGTGGAGGCCAGCCTGGGCGACCCGTCGGTGTACGGCGACGAACGCAAATTACAGCGCGCGCTCGAACGCCAGCACACCCTGCTCGAAGAGTACCAGGCCCTGGGCGGGGACGGCTATCCCGAGCGGGTGCGCGCGCTGTTGCTTGGGCTGGGACTCGCCCAAAGCGAGCTGACCAAGCCCCTGTCCGTGTTGAGCGGGGGGCAGAAGAAGCTGGTCGGGCTGGCGCGCCTGCTGTTGGTGCATCCCGACCTGCTGCTGTTGGACGAACCCGACAATCACCTCGACCTGCCGGGCAAGATGTACCTCGAAAAGCTGATCCGCGAGTACGAAGGCACGGTGGTGATGATCTCGCATGACCGTTATTTGCTGGATGCGGTCGTGACGCACATCGCCGAACTCGAAGACGGCCGCCTGACCGTGTTTGCGGGCGACTACTCCTCCTACATCGCCGACAAGGATTTGCGGCTGGCGCGCCAGGAGGAGATGTTCCGCGCGCAGAAGCACGAGATCGACCGCCTGCAAGCCGCCATCAAACGCTATGCCATTTGGGGCAAGGTCTACGACAACGAGGATTTTGCGCGCAAGGCCAAGTCGATGCAGAAGCGGCTCGACAAGATGGACAAGGTCGAGAAGCCCGTCACCGAGCGCCGCCGCATGGAGTTGACCCTCAACGGCTGGCGCGGCTCGAACAAGGTGCTGGAACTGGTCGGCGTGGGCAAATCGTTCGGCCCGAAGCGCGTCTTCGAGAACCTTAACGAAATCATCTGGCACGGCGAGCGCGTCGGGCTGATCGGCCCGAACGGCGCGGGCAAGTCGGTGCTGCTGCGCATGTTGCTCGGACAGGAAGCGCCCGACATGGGCGAGATCAAGATCGGCCCGAGCGTGTCGATTGGGCATTACGCCCAGGAGCACGAGACCCTCGATTTCAACCAGACCCTGCTGGACGCCGTGCGCTATGCCGGCGAGATGAGCGAGTCGCGCGCCACGGCTTTCCTGTTGCGTTACTTGTTCACCTACAAGCAGGTCTCCCAGAAGATCGGCGAACTCTCGGGCGGCGAACGCTCGCGCCTGCAACTGGCGCTGGTGGTGCTCTCGGGCGCGAACTTCCTGCTGCTTGACGAACCCACCAACAATCTTGACATCGCCTCCGCCGAAGTGCTCGAAACCGCCCTCGAAGATTTCGTCGGCACGGTGCTGGTCATCTCGCACGACCGCTACTTTCTCGACCGCACCGTCCAGCGTTTGCTGGTCATCGAGAATGGTCAACTCGTGGAGTATGCGGGCGGGTACAGCGATTACCTGGAAGCCAGGGGCAGGTCCTTCGCGGCCTGACCCTGATTTTCGGGCGGCACTACCCGCGCAACCGCGATGCTGATACAATCGCACAACATTCGTCGGCAGGCCGGCCATCGGCCCGATCCTGCCTGCCAGTCGGAGAGGAGCGTGCCATGAAACGTTATTGCGTGCAGCCGGGCAAAAAGGTCTCGCTTGCAAAGTTCGACCCGAACGACAGCAAGGCGTTCAAAGGGGATAAGGAAAAGGGATTGAAGACCCTGGCGAAGTTGAACCAGGAACTGCAATCCTTGCAGGAACTTTTGTATGCGCAGCAAAAACACAAGATCTTGATCGTCCTGCAAGCCATGGACACGGGCGGCAAGGATGGCGTCATCCGCCGCGTGTTCGATGGCGTCAATCCGCAGGGCGTGAAGGTGGCCAGCTTCAAGGTGCCGACCGCCGAGGAGCTGGCGCGCGATTTCCTGTGGCGCGTCCACAAGGTGGTGCCCGGCGCGGGCGAGATGGTCATCTTCAACCGCAGCCATTACGAGGATGTGCTGGTGGTGCGCGTGCGCGGCTACGCCCCCGAGGAAGTCTGGGGCAAACGCTATGACCAGATCAACGCCTTCGAGCGCCTGCTGGCCGAGAGCGGCACCACCATCCTGAAATTCTTCCTGCACATCGACCGGGACGAGCAGAAGGAACGCCTGCAGGCCCGCCTGGACGACCCGACCAAAACCTGGAAGTTCCGCCTGGGCGACCTGGAGGAGCGCAAGTTGTGGGACCTGTACATGCAGGCCTACGAGGACGCGCTGAATAAAACAAGCACCGAATATGCGCCCTGGTACGTGGTGCCCGCCAACCGCAAATGGTACCGCGACCTGGTCATCTCCAGCGTGCTGGTGGACACGCTCAGGAAGCTCGAGATGGAGTATCCCAAATCGGAGGAGGACCTCAGCGGCGTGGTGATCGAGTAGGCGGCATGGCTGTGCGCGCCAATCATCCCAATCCGTTGTAAAATCATCCCATGACAGACAGCATCAACGTTCTTTTCCTGGCCGCAGAGGCCGATCCCTTCATCAAGGTCGGCGGCCTGGGGGATGTCTCCGGCGCGCTGCCGCGCGCCATCCGCGCACTGTCGCCCGCGAACGCCGGCGAGGCCCGGGTGGACCTGCGCCTGGTGCTGCCGCTGCACTCGGCGGTGCGCGCCGACCCGCTCCGTCCGCTGACGGTCTTTTCCCTTAAACGGGGCCAGTCCGAGGTCCAGGTGGAGGTCTTCGAGAGCGTCTTCGAGGGCATGCCCGTCTACTTCATCTCGGGCGATCCCATCCGCAATGGCGGCTCGGTCTATTCCCTCAAGGCGGAAGTGGACGCGGAAAAATACGTCTTCTTCTCGCTGGCCGCGATGGAGCTGCCGCGCCAGATCAACTGGGACGTGGACGTGATTCACGCCAACGACTGGCACACCGCCCTGGCGGCTTACGCCAACCTGACCAAGCGCTGGGAGGAGGGGGCGCGGCGGGTGGCTTCCATGCTGACCCTGCACAACCTGCCCTTCATGGGTCCCGACATCTCCGAACTGTTGAAGTCCTACGGCGTGCCGCTGGCGCAGACCGACCTGCCCGAATGGGCGCGCGTCATGCCGCTGCCGCTCGGCCTGTGGGCTGCGGATGTGATCACGCCCGTCTCGCCCGGCTATGGGGAGGAGGTGCTCGGCCCCGAGTTCGGCTGCGGCCTGAACGATTTCCTGGCCCAGCGCCGCGCCAGCCTGCACGGCATCCTCAACGGCATCGACATGGCCTCCTACAACCCGGTCGACGACAACGCCATCGATACGCCCTTCTCCATGTTGACTCTCGAAGACCGCGCGCCGAACAAGGCCGCCCTGCAAACCCGCCTGGGCCTGCCCGTGGATGCCGACCTGCCCCTGCTGGCCATGGTCACGCGCATGGATGTGCAAAAGGGCGTGGACATTGCCATCCAGACGCTCGAAACGTTCAAAGGCCCCGAGTTCCAGTTGGTGGTGTTGGGGACGGGCGACCCCGTGCTGGAAGAGGCGGCGCGCAAATTGCAGACCACCCATCCCGAACGCATCCGCATCGAGACGCGCTTCGACGCCCAACTGGCGCGCCAGATCTATGCGGGCGCCGACCTGTTCCTGATGCCCTCGCGTTACGAACCCTGCGGCCTCTCGCAGATGATCGCCATGCGCTACGGCTGCGTGCCGCTGGTGCGCGCCACGGGCGGCCTGCGCGACACGGTTACGCCCGAGTCGGGCTTCCTGTTCGAGAAGGCCGACTCCCAGGCCATGACCGCCGCCCTGCGCGAGGCGCTCGCCCTCTTCCCCGACCGCGAGGCCTGGGGCAAACTGCAGCGGGCGGGCATGAGCAAGGATTTCTCGTGGGTCCATTCGGCCAGGCAGTATTACGAACTGTACCAGGCCCTCATACTCGAAACCAAACCAACCTCCTCCTCCTGATAAACCACCATGACCTTCAAACGCGCTTCCGGCATTCTCCTGCATCCAACCAGCCTGCCCGGTCCCCACGGGATCGGGGACATCGGCCCGCAGGCTTATCGTTTTGTGGATTTCCTGGCCGATTCGGCCTGCAACCTCTGGCAGGTGCTCCCGCTCGGCCCCACCGGCTATGGCGACTCGCCCTACCAGTGCTTCTCGGCCTTTGCGGGCAACCCGTACCTGATCAGCCCCGAGGAATTGATCGGCGACGGGCTGCTGGCCGCCGAGGACCTGCGCGACAAGCCCGCCTTCGACGAGACCCGCGTGGACTTCGGCATCTTCATTCCGTGGAAGTTGTCCCTGCTCGGGCGGGCCTATGACCGTTTCGGGAGCGAGGCCAGCGCCGGCCTGCGCGAGGCCCTGGCGACCTTCCGCGCCGCCAACGCCGCCTGGCTGGACGACTACGCCCTGTTCATGGCCCTCAAGGAGGCCCACGGCGGCGGCAGTTGGGACGGCTGGCCCGCGGCGCTGCGCCAGCGCGACCCGCAAGCCCTGGCCGAGGCGCGCAAGACCCATGCCGAATCGATTGCGCGCTACGTGTTCCACCAGTTCCTGTTCTACCGCCAGTGGGCCAACCTGCACGCCTACGCCAAACAGCGCGGCGTGCAGATCATCGGCGACATTCCCATTTTCGTGGCCTACGACTCCGCCGACGTCTGGTCGCACCCCGACCTGTTCCACCTCGACGAGGCCGGCAAGCCGACCGTGGTGGCGGGCGTCCCGCCCGATTTCTTCTCGGCCACGGGGCAGATGTGGGGCAACCCGCTCTACAAGTGGGAGGTCCACCAGGCCACGGGCTATGCCTGGTGGCTGGAGCGGATGCGCGCCACCCTCAGCCTGGTGGACATCGTGCGCCTCGACCACTTCCGCGGCTTTGCGGGCTACTGGGAGATTCCCGCCGGCAACGACACCGCCGAGTTTGGCCGCTGGGTGCCCGGCCCCGGCGCGGACCTGTTCGATGCGCTCATGGAGGGCCTGCAGAAACACCCGGGCGAGTCTGCGCTGCCGATCATCGCCGAGGACCTGGGCGTCATCACCGATGACGTGGTGGCCCTGCGCGAGCGGTACAACTTCCCGGGCATGAAGATCCTGCAATTCGGTTTCACGGCCCCCAGCGATCCCTTCCTGCCGCACAACTACGTCAACAATTGTGTGGCCTACACGGGCACGCACGACAACAACACCGCCCGCGGCTGGTACGAGGCCGCCCCCGAGCAGGAGCGCGAATTCGCCCTGAAATACCTGGGCGTGGACGGCAGCCATTTCGCCTGGGACCTGATCCGCGCGGTGTGGTCCTCGACGGCGGTCTTCTCCGTCGCCCCCATGCAGGACTTCCTCAACCTGGGGGTCGAGGCGCGCATGAACTTCCCCAGCCGCCTGGGCGGCAACTGGGAATGGCGCATGAAGGACAGCGACCTGAACGACGGCCTGCTGGCAAAGATCCGCGAGCTGAATTACCTGTACAGCCGATAGCAGCGCGGCTTGCCGCTGCCCGTGTTTCCTGCAACCGCCTTCGATGTGAAGGCGGTTATTTCTTCCTCCCCAGGTGGTAGAATCCCCGTGACACTTTGAACCCACGGAGACCCTATGTCCACACCTGTGATCGTTGACGCCATCCGCACGCCCGTTGGGGCGCTGGGCGGAATCCTCGCCTCTGTCCGCCCGGATGATATGGCGGCGCTCGTCATCAAGGAAATCCTCAAACGCAATGCGTTCGATCCCGCGCTGGTCGAGGAGGTCTTCTTCGGCTGCGCCAACCAGGCCGGCGAGGACAACCGCAACGTGGCGCGCATGGCCGCGCTGCTGGCCGGACTCCCGCTCGAAGTCGGCGGCGTGACGGTCAACCGTCTGTGCGCCTCCGGGCTGAACGCCATCAACCAGGCGGCGCGCGCCATCAAGGCGGGGGAGGGCGACGTGTACATCGCGGGCGGGGTCGAGTCGATGTCGCGGGCGCCGTACTCGCTGCCCAAAGCGGAATCAGGCTACGCCTTCGGCAACCTGACCGCCTACGACACGGCCCTGGGCTGGCGCTATCCCAATCCCAAAATGAAGGAACTATACGGCACCGACGCGATGGGCGAGACCGCCGAGAACATCGCCGCCGAGCGCCCGCACCTGACGCGCGAATTGCAGGATGCCTTTGCCGTCCGCTCGCACCAGCGCGCCATCGCCGCGCAGGACCGCGGACGCTTCAAGGAAGAGATCCTGCCCGTCGCCATTCCGCAAAAGAAGGGCGACCCGAAACTGGTCGATACCGACGAGCGCCCGCGCCGCGACACGACCCTCGAGTCGCTGGCAAAATTGAAGCCCGCCTTCAAGAAGGAAGGTGGAACCGTCACCGCGGGAAATTCGTCTGGACTCAACGACGGGGCCGCGGCGCTGCTGTTGATGAGCGCGGAAAAAGCCGCCGCGCTGGGACTCAAGCCGCTGGCGCGCGTTGTGTCTTCCGCCGCCGCGGGCGTGCCGCCGCGCATCATGGGCGTGGGGCCCGTGCCCGCCACGCACAAGGCGCTGGCCCGCGCCGGCCTGAAGATGCAGGACATCGGCCTGGTCGAACTCAACGAAGCCTTTGCGGTGCAGTCGCTGGCCGTGATGGAAGACCTGGGCCTCGACCCTGAGATCGTCAACGTCAACGGCGGCGCGATTGCCATCGGGCACCCGCTGGGCTGCTCGGGCGCGCGCCTGGTCACCAGCTTGGTGCATGAGCTGCGCCTGCGCGGAAACGTCAAATACGGACTGGCCACGCTGTGCGTCGGCGTCGGCCAGGGCGAGGCCACCGTGCTGGAGTGGCTCGGGTAACGCCCCGCCCGTCACGAACCCTCAACGCAAAGACGCGACGACCAGACTTCCGAAGTCTCGAAGACTTCGGAAGTCTCATCCCCCTGTTTTTCGAGGGGATGCCCGGCGGCTTTGCGTTGTTTTTTGCCGAAGGAGTCATTGCATGAAACTGAATCGCTGGTCCATCCTCCCATTCCTGCTGCTGACCCTGGCCTGCGGCTTGCCCTTTGGCGCGTCCCCCGCGGCGACCCTGCCGCCCGCGCCCGCCACGGAAGCGCCCGCCCAGGCGGCTCCCGCACTCGACCCCACCGCGCCCGCCCTGCCGCCCCTCGACGCGCCCATCGTGGAGCAGCCGCAGTTCATGTCCATCCACATGTTCGACGCGCTCAACGGCTGGGGCCTGACCGACGCCGCCGTCCTGCGCACGGATGACGGCGGCGCGGCCTGGCGCGACGTGACCCCGCCCGCGGGAGACTTCGGCTACATCGCGGGCAGCGCCTTCCTGGATGCCAGCCATGCCTTCATCGCCGCGCCCGACGTGACCGACCCCATGCACATGGGCGTGCTTTACCGCACCGCCGACGGCGGCCGTACCTGGAGCATGAACGCCATTCCCTTCGGCGGCGGCAGCCTGCGCTTCATCGACCCGTCGAACGGCTGGGCCATGGCGGGCCTGGGCGTGGGGGCAGGCTCCAACGCCATCGCCATCTTCCAAACCACAGACGGCGGCGCCACCTGGACGCAGGCCTTCGTCAACGACCCCACCGCGGCGGGCGCCCGCGAAGACATCCCGCTGGGCGGCCTCAAGGGTGTCTTCGAGGCTCGCGATATGCAGACCGCCTGGGTGGGCGGCATCGTGTATTCCAACGCCGCCTTCTACCTCTACCGCAGTGACGACGGCGGCCGCAGTTGGGCGCAGGTTTCCGCCGCGCTTCCTCCCGCCGCGCAGGAGGCCCAGGTCAACATCGAAGAAATGCAGTTTCCCACCCCCCGCGACGGCTTTCTGAGCCTGTCCTTTACGGGAGCGACGGGCATCACCCGCGCGCTCTTCGTCACGCGCGACGGCGGGGACAACTGGACGATGATGCCCACCCTGTTCCCCGGCGGGCGCTCGACCGATTTCGTCTCCGCCACCGACGGCTTCCTCTTCGACGGGGCGCGGTTCCACGTCACGCGCGATGCGGGCGCCACCTGGACCATCGTCGAGCCGGACCTGGTCTTCGACGAGGCCTTCATGGACATGGATTTTGTCGACACGACCACCGGCTGGGTGATCGCTTCGGATCCCAGCACCTTTGTCATTCGCCTGTATAAAAGCGTGGATGGCGGCGCCACCTGGGAGCTGCAATGAGACGCTGGATGCCCGCCCTCCTGGCCCTGGTCCTGGCCGCCTGCGCCGCCCAACCGACGCCGACGCCTGCTCCCGTTATCACGGCCTCCCCCTCCTCCTCCGCGCTCGACGCCGAGGACCTGCGCAGCGCCCTGGTCTCCCTCTCCACGCTGACGGGCGACACGCCCATCTCCTACCAACTGACCGACGGACAATACCAGCCGCCGGCCGGCGGCGGGAGCGACGCCGTGGTCTTCCTGCTCGACCCGCTGGCCTTCGGCGACCTGAACCAGGACGGGGCCGGGGATGCCGTGGCGCTGGTGGCCGAGAACTACGGCGGCTCGGGCACCTTCGTCTCGCTGGTGGCCTTCCTCAACGTGGACGGACGTCCCGTCCAGGCTGCCGTCACGCCCATCGACGACCGCCCCCAAATTCAAAGCCTGGGCATCGAAGCGGGGCAGGTGACGCTGGCCGCCGTGATCCACGGCTTCGAGGACCCGATGTGCTGCCCAACCCTGGCGACGACCCGCCACTACCAGCTGCGCGACTCGACCCTGGTGCTGCGCGATTTCTCCACCCAGGCCGCCGACGGGCGCTGGCGCGAGATCACCATCACCGTTCCGCTGGACGGACAAAGCGCCGCGAGCCTGCAACTGACGGGCACCGTCACGGTCTCGCCCTTCGAGAACGCCCTGTCTTATCACGTCTACGATATGAGCGGGGTGGAACTGGCGGCAGGCCCCATCCCGGTCAACGCGGCCGGTTCGGGCCTGGGCACGCCCGGCACCTTCGACACGCGCATCACCCTGGCGCATGTCTCCGCCGGCGCGACCGTCCGCATCGAGGTGCAGGACCTGAGCGCCGCCGACGGCTCCCTGCTGGCCATGGACTCGGTGGTGCTGACGATCCAATGACACAACAAAGTCCGCAAGCAAAGCTTGCGGACTTTGTCAATTTGCCGGGCGCATTTGGCAAGCCTCACGATTTTATTTTGCGCATAGCCACAATGCCCAACAGAAGGAGAATCAATAGAACCAGGCCTCCCGCCGCAAGGGACAGGGTTGGGGCCGGGGCGGAGGGTTCCTGGTTTGGCGGGGTCAGGCTGACGGTCGGCAAAGGGCGGGGCGAGGGAGTCGCAGTGGGCGCGGCCTCCTCCAGCGGGCGTTCGTTCATCTGGAACACGTAGGCGGCAATGGCGTGATATTCCCGCGCCTCCAGGATGCCCGGGCGCTGCGGCGGGTGTGTGGCCTGGAGATAGTCGGCCAGCGCTTGCAGGGATGGGAACTGCGCCAGCTGGTCCTGGAGCACGATGGCGGGCACCACGGTGGGGATGGGGAAGCCCATGTCGCCGGGATGGCCGGCGTGGCAGCCGCGTCCCCAGCAGTTTTGATGATCCTCCTCCCAGATGCCGCGGAACTCGTCGGTCAGGCCCTGGCCCAGGTCGCCGTGGCAGGGCATGCACCAGTGCCAGTACAGGTTGGCGCCCAGTTCCAGCTCGGTCGGGTTTTCGGGCAGCGGCGTCTCGACCAGCGGATCGTAGGTGGGGGTGGGGGTTGGGCCTGTTTGAGGCGGCGGCTCTGCCTGGAAGGCGCAAATTCCCAGCAAGGTGAGGCCGGCCAACAGGGCCAGCAGGGGAGTGCGAATGGTTTTCATGGGAGGCCTGCGCAAAGTATACCCCGAAGCGGCCGCCCGGAAACGGCAGGTCCCAAACTGGCGCCGCGGCGCAACCGGTTTCATGTACAATTGGGGTGATGAGCAAACGGAAGTTCTACGTGGTGTGGAAGGGCCGCAAGACGGGCATTTTCACCTCGTGGGTGGAGTGTGAGGCGCAGGTGAAGGGCTTCGTGGATGCGAAGTTCAAGGCCTTCGATTCGCGCGCCGAGGCGGAGGCTGCTTTTCAGTCCCAGTACGAGGCCTATAGGGGCCGGCCTGCCACGCTGGGCCAGTGGAAGAGCGCCGATCCGCCGCCCGCGCTGCCCTGCCTGTGCGTGGACGCGGCCTGCTCGGGCGCGCCCGGCCCGCTGGAATACCAGGGCGTCCGCCTGCCGACCGGCGAGCGCCTCTTTCACGCCGGGCCGTTCCCAGACGGGACCAATAACGTGGGTGAATTCCTGGCCCTGGTCCACGCGCTGGCCTGGCTGTCCAAACACGGACTGACGCTGCCGGTCTACTCCGATTCGGAGAATGCCATTGCCTGGGTCTTCAATGGCCGCGCCAACACCAAACTCCAGCATACCCCCTCCAACGCGCAATTGTTTGCCCTGATCCACAGCGCCGAGAACTGGCTGGCCGAGAACGAACTGCGCGACGACGCCGTCCTGAAATGGGACACGCAGGCCTGGGGCGAGAACCCTGCCGACTTCGGGCGCAAGTAGCCGCCCAATTCCGAAACTGGGTGCAGGGCTTTCTTAAAGTCGGGAGGCTCTTTTTTGTACACGGACCACACAGATGGTTTGGTGTGAAAACGGGTGTCTTCTCAATATTTTGGGGCGTGTTCTGGAGTCCCGAAGTTCTACTTCGGGAAAATGCGCAAGTGGAACTTGCGCACTCCAAATTACCCCAGGAAATTGAGAAGGTACGAAAACGGAGGCAAATTTTGCGCTGTCCGCGAATCGTGGAGGTGGAAGCCGTGACTTTAAGAAGATCCTGAAACTGGGTGCGTTTTTGCTTGACGCTCCCACCTGCCTATGGTATTATCGGCGGGCTGTAATAACCGATGCGGGGTAGAGCAGAGGCAGCTCGTCGGGCTCATAACCCGGAGGTCGCAGGTTCGAGTCCTGCCCCCGCTACTCAATGCCTATCAACGACCGCCAGGCTCCGTGAAGACGGAGTGCCGGGCGGTTTTTGATTCGGGGAGGCTCGTGAAACGGGAGATTTTTCATGAACCGTAGATTTTATAAAAGCCTTCCACTCTTTACTTGTTGTTTTCCAGCAACACTCAAAATAGGAGCAGTATAAGCTACCTCTTCATCGAGGCTGGTAAAGGTTATTTGGAGTTTTTGAATAAAGCCCATTTCTTCCAATTTTTGAAGAATGGATTTAATGGCCTTCTCGCCACCGCGAATTCCTTGCAAGACGCTGTAAAAGGGAGAGGCTTCCAATCTGCGAATACGTCGCAGGCGCTTGATGGGATCCTTTTCAAATTGGGCGGCAGCAAAGGCATCCCCTTTGAGAATTTTAGCCAGTGTTCCCTCGGTGTAAGGCTTTGTATACTCATTTTCGCCCAGACTTTCATTCCAGTCAATCGCGCGTAGAATCATGTATTCGGGGTTCACTGTGGCGGGTAAATCGGGTACTTCTTCAGAAGGAATATCCTGCCAGGGGAGGGACATGTTCGTTTGGCATAGATCACAACAAGGATTTGGCCGTTTCTCCAAAACTTCATCGAAATAACGGACAACATGTTCCCGTCGGCAGTCCCCCGCGCCCAGGGATTCGGCATAACGAATGACCTGTTTTAGGTTCTTGAGCATCTGACGCAGCAGGGCAGCGATCTCAGCCTGGTCAATAGCGGTTTCTTCTCCATTGATCAATTTTTCTTCTGCCAGGAGAACATAGCCTCGATCCCAGGGACGGTAAACCGCCCAGCCCTTGCTGGAGAGCTCCGTTAGCAAACGATCCAGTGCCAAAGGATCACAGGAAATGGTTTCAGCACTCAAAAGTAAATCAAGCGTAACACCGTGCCTGTCAGAGACCTGGCAATATTCAACCAAGCGTTGGAACATGGCGGATTTTTCGATTTCCAGTTTGCTCGCTATCCAGGCTGGACTGAAATTTAGCAGAAGATTGCCTTTGAGCGTGAAATTATAAGAACGGCGGATCATTCCCATTTGATTCAGTAAATGCAGAGCCACATCAAGACGCTCCGCTTCCACGCCGGCTTCTTCAGCCAATTCGGCAGGACGGACCAGGATGCGACCATGCGAATCGATCCTGGATCGCAAGGCCTGGGCCAGGCTGTTGAGGGTTGTTTGATCTGGGAACGCGTTTTCGATGAAATATTTCTGGATACCAATATCACTCTTGTGGTAAAGCATGACACAGTAGGCAGTCTGTCCGTCGCGCCCGGCGCGTCCAGATTCTTGATAATAGGATTCCAGGTCGCCTGGCATATCGTAATGGATGACATAGCGCACGTCGGATTTATCAATGCCCATCCCAAATGCCTTGGTTGCTACGATGATACGGACTGCACCTTCGCGGAATAACTCTTGTACTTCTGCCCGCTGCTGTGAATTCATGCGCCCGTGGTAATGGCGAACAGTAAATCCATGCATCTCCAGTGTCTGGCTTAGCAATTCTGCCTGGCGTACAGTGGCCGTATAAACAATGGCGACCTCGTCATTTTTCTGGGCGGCACGCAAAACCTTAACCAGGACTCGCAGCTTATCGGGCTTGTTTACGATCCTATCCACAGGGGATTTATCATTGTAGACGATGAACTTTAATTCGGGACGATCCACAGATTTTGTGACCAATTCAAAATCTGGTCTGATCTCCAGTGCATTGACTATCACATTGCGAGTCTCGCGGGTTGCCGTGGCTGTCAGTGCCGCCAGTGGCGGGCGTTCCCGCGGAAAGAGACTGGGGATATTGAGAAAATCGGGCCGAAAACTGGGTCCCCACATGTGGACACAATGCGCTTCATCCACAACTATTTGAATCACGTTTGCCTGCGCCAGTGCCTCACTCAATGCTACATCCCGAATACGCTCTGGAGCGATATAGACCAGACGTAATTCGCCCC